>JAFOFS010000060.1 GCA_017387165.1 Clostridia bacterium | reverse complement strand
AGATTCATAAAATCGGTATCGTTACGGCTGGAAACCGGAAACACCGTCTTGTCGGGAAAGGTCATCGCGTTCAGGTAGGTGTTCATCGAGCTTTTCAGCAACTCGAGGAACGGTTCCTTGACCGGATAACGCTTGGAACCGCCGAGCACCGAATGCTCCAAAATATGGAACACGCCCGTGTCATCAAACGGCAACGTTTTAAACGCGACCGAAAACAGTTTGTTTTCCTCGCGTGTGTTCATCCAGATCAGTTTGGCGCCCGTCTTGTCGTGGATCAGTTCGGTCATTTCGGCGTTCAATTCCGAAACAGGGCGCACCGACAACACGGTAAAACCGTACAGCGATTGATTCGGGGTCATGATTTACTCCTCGGTCTTGGTTTTATCGTCCTTTTTGCCGGTGGCTTCCTTCGCCAGTTCCACGACCTTATCGATCACGTCGGCAATCGCCGAGGGCTTCTGCGGACCATCCACGCTGATAATCCGCATATCGCCGCCACGGACGACCAAAAAGCTCATCGGGGTCATGGTGACACCGGCACCTGCTCCGGCAGGGTTCTGCTTTTTCTTCTTGCTGACGTTGGTGACGTCCGCACCACCGCCGGCAAAGCCGAGCGACAGCTTCGAGATCGGGATGATCGTGGTATCACCGACCGTGATCGGATCGCCGAGCACCGAATTGGAGCGGGAGAGCTCCAGCGTCTTTTCCACCGTGAAGGAGAGCACCTTCAGCAGCGTATTATCGCCCTGACGGGCGGGAGTTTTGGTTTCTTCGGGTTTCATGATTCTTCCTCCTTTGTTTCAGCAATCAGCATCAGGGCCTCCAGAGCCAACCGTAGTGAGAAGGTCAAGCGAAAATCCAGCGCCCATTCCGATTCTTGTCTGTCAAACGCACAGCCGATATTCAGATCGACGTGGCGGTCATCCACCGTCATCACCGAGCGCAGCCACTCGATAAACGGATAGAGCAACGCGCAAATGGCACCGTATTGTTGGGCAACCGCCGCCGCATCCTCTCCGCCGCAGACGGCGGTCACCGCCAGGCGAGAAACGCGGGCGTGTTGCAGCAGCCATAACGCGGCGATCAGCGTTTCCTTGAGATCCGCGAGCGTTTCCTCAACGGTGGCGAGGAGCGCCGAGCGATCCTGCAGCTGTTGCTCAAGTTGTTCGATCTGTTTTTTCTGTTTCTTCGATTTCTTTTTATCGACGAGTCGGGAGCGACTCAGTCTGACGAAGCAAAAACAGGTATCGCGGTACAAGCCGTTTTTCTTATCATAGCCGATACGGATGGTGATCGGCAGGATCAGCAAAAGCACCACGAGAAATGCCAGCCCTGCCACACAGTACAGGGCAATCAGCCAACCGTTCAAACGGCTCGCCTCCTTTCAGCGGGAGATCAGTTGCGACGAATACCTGCCACCACGCGGTCAATTCCCGCGGTGTCGGTGGTGATGCGGATGTCGGAAAGTCCTGCTGCCTTAAACAGCTCCGCCACGGCAGTGGCCTGTCCGATGCCGACCTCCACCGCCAGCATACCGCCGTCCGCCAGGCGCTTGACCCATTTATCCGCAAAGCAGCGATAGAACTTGAGCCCGTCCTCGGCGCCGTCCAGCGCCATCCGCGGCTCATACTGCACCTCGGTCATCAGCTCGTCGATATCCGCCGTCGGGATATACGGCGGATTGGAGAGGATGAGGTCGGCGCGACCGCGCAGCGACGGCACGTCCTGCAACACGTCTGCCTGCAACACGCGAACGCCGAACTGCGAATAGTCTACGCAGTTGTGACGCAGGTAATACAGCGCAAAATCCGACAGCTCCACCGCCGTCACCTTGGCTTTCGGGTACAGTTTGCACAAGCCGAGACCGACACAGCCCGTGCCGGCGCAGAGATCCCACACCTGCGGCGCGTGCAGGTGGCGTTCCTTCAAGAAGTTGGCGCCCACCTCGCACAGCAGTTCGGTCTCGGGACGAGGAATGAGCACACCCTCACCGACGTGCAGCGTCAAGGAGAGAAATTCCCAGTTACCGAGAATATACTGGAGCGGACGACCGGAGGCGCGGAAGGCCGCGGCATTTTCCACCGCCTCGGCAATCTCCTCCGGCACGCTCTCGTCCAGATAGCGAGCACGCTGGCGGTGCGGCAGACCGCCGATATCCTCCAAAATGCACTCCGCATCAAAGCCCGCGAATTCGCAGCCTGCGTCCTCCAGCGTCTTTTTGATTTGTTGATACAATTCACCGTAAGTCATGGTCTTACCACCTATCGTCCTGTTCGTTTTCGGGAATGACCGCCTCAAAAGCGGTAATGGCGCATTCGATCATATCGTCATCCGGCTCACGGGTGGTGATATGCTGCAGCCAGGTGCCGGGAGCCGCAATCACGCGGGTCAACCAATTATCGTGGCGACCGCAGAATTTGATCGCCTCGTAGCCGAGACCGACCGACAGCGGCAGCAACGCGATCTTGATCAGCGAACGCAGGATGGGCGGCAGACCGATCGGGATGAGCATACCGATAAACACGCCGATAATCAGCATCAGAATCATAAAGGAAGTGCCGCAGCGAGGATGGAAACGGCGCTGCAGCCGCACGTTTTCCACCGTCAGCGGCAGGTTCTTCTCGTAGCAGAAGATGGTTTTATGCTCGGCGCCGTGGTACATATACACGCGGCGAATATCCTTCATCAGCGCGGTCAGCACGATATAGCCGATAAAAATGGCAATGCGGAGCAAGCCCTCAAACAGCGATTGCAGGAAGCGGTTGTCAAACGTCTCCGGCGCCAGCGGACGGATGACGTGGACGTACAGCAGGGACGGCAGATACATAAACAGCAGCATCGCCAGACCGACACCCAAAATCACACTGACGATCATCAAAGCGGTCATCAGCGGTCCTTCCAGCTTCTGCGGTTCCTT
>JAFOFS010000059.1 GCA_017387165.1 Clostridia bacterium | reverse complement strand
CCCTTGCAAAGGGAGGTGGATTTTTGCGAAGCAAAAATTGGATAAAAAGAAAAAGGCTCGCGTTCACACGCGAGCCTTTCGTTTATCCGATAATATCCTTGTTTTTCTTGCGGTTGACCAGCACGATGATGACGATACCGGCGATCAACAGCACGCCGGCACCTGCCAACACAATCCACAGCAGGTTTTCGCTCAGCGGATCGGTGTTCGCCTCCGAAGCGGCGGTGGTCGTGGTGGCCGCCGTGGTGGTCGTTTTCTTGCCGTCCAGCGCCATACCCGGGCGGAAGCCGCCGGTCGCGGTGGTGTTCCCCACCTGCTCCTGCGACAGCTGCTCGGCGGTCGTGGTGGTGCCGCCCTGCTGACCCTTGGTGGTCGTGTTACCGCTCTGACCGCGGGTGGTCGTGGTCGTGGTGATACCGCCCTGCTGACCCTGCGTCGTGGTCGTGGTGGTGGTCGTGGTGGTCGTCGTGGTCGTGGTCATACCGGCGCCACCCTTACCCTCGCCCGACGGGCTCTGGTAGTTTTTCGGGATATCCTCGTTAAAGAGGATGAACGCAAGTTCGGGGTAATCCACGAACACATTACGGGTACCGGTGATGGACTGCACCGCGTCGTTACGGCCAAGCTCCCAGGTATCGACCGGGTCGGCCTCCATCCATTCGATCAGCACGTCCTTGCTCTCCATAACGCCGCCGCTGCCCCACATATTGGAGGTGTTTCCCCAACGGCAATAGACGTACAAGCAGATACGGGCGACGTCGCCGCGCAGGTCATACTTGCCGCCCGATTCGCTGTTCGGGTTGTAGTAGCTGCTGCTCTTGCCATAAGCAGCGTTGCCGCGGCTGGAATTTTCACTGACCGAGGTCGGGCGAAGCATCATAATATCGTTTTCCGCATCGCCACTCCCTTTGCTGTTCGGCCAGGTGTGCTCGCGGTTCCAAGTGCTGCCGCTATCCCACGAAGGGCCGATCAGTTTGCCGGAATAAAAAGAGGAAATGCGGCTTCCGTTTGCTTCGCAATCGGTGCATTTGTACATCGAAGTGGTGGACTTGTAACTGGTGATATACTTATGTGCGCCCTTCATCAGGCTCTGCAGTTCCTTGTACAGTGCGCTGGACGGCACCGACGAGGTCGAGGACGAGCCGGACAGGGAGGCCAGATCGTCGTAATCGGTGTTGTACTTTTTGTACCACTCCTCCGCCATCGGGGACAGGAAGGTCGCGACCTCCTCGCGGGTACCCCAGTTGTAGACGTAGCTGCCGCTATAGACGTAATTCACCGTCGCGGCGGAGGCATTCAGTGTCAGACCGCTGAGCAGGCCGCAAACCAGCGCCAGCGTCAGCAGCAGTGCTGCCCATTTACTCATTCGTTTCATACCGTGATCTCCTTTTCTTCTTTACCAATATCTGCCCCTTTTTCTGTGGGGAGCAACCTCCGCACCAAGCGGAAGAACCAATACGAAGCGTATACAAAGCCGACGTTCAGCGCCGACACGATGAGGATGTACAGAATTTGGGTCGGGACGTACCCGAGAACGCCCTGCAGGCTTTGGCGTACCGCCTCCAGCGGCGGAATGTTGCATTGATAGTAGTTGGCGTAGTTGGTCTTCAACAGCTGCGCCATCACCGAGGATACCGCGCAGAAGCCGACCGTAAACCACAAGGCGGCTTTCAGTTCACCCTTCACCGATACGGGGTGCAGCCGCAGCGCCAAGATCAGGATAAACGCGAACATCACCAGGTTATGGAACGCGACGGTGTGCATATCCAGGTAGTGGTGGAAAAATTCGCGGATGTTGCCGTCGCTGAAGATGAGGTTCGGATAAATGAGCATCAGGATGGTCATCGAGGCGCACAGCGCCGACGTGATGGCGCGGATCTTCTCCGCTCCCTTGCCGTTCCAAAACGCCATCGCAGGCAGCATAAAAATGAACAACGAGCAGAAGTGCAACGGGATGTGGTACAGGTCGTAGTTCCCGTCCGACGCCGACACGATCTGCTTGCCGATCTCCAGCAGGACGATCAGCACCGCGATGATCTGAAACGGAATCATCCTACACTTAAGTTCTTTTTTCCCGAGCCACAGGCGCAGCAGCACCGCCGCCACCAGCATGATCGCCAGAGCCGGCAACAGCTGGCGCATATGACCGACTGTCCAAAGTTGCATCACGAATCCCCCATTCGCAGCATATTCGTCGCTATTATAGCACAGTTCGACACAAGTTTCAACCGTTTCAAAAAATAAAAAAGGATTGCAGGAACGTATAGAATGTGGTATAATGATTTTAACTATGTAAGGAGGCGATGGCATGGCCAAACAGTTTACCATTGCAATGGACCGTGTAATCAAGGAATTCGGTTGGACAGTCTGTCATCTTCCGCGCCCTGCGGAGGAGATCGTCCTCACCTCAAAAGAGGTGAACCGTCCCGGTCTGGTGCTCAACGGCTACACGCTGTATTTCGATGCGGACCGTATTCAGATGCTGGGAAAAATGGAACACGCGTTTCTGGAAAAAATGATTCCCGACGAACGGGAGGCGCGCCTGCGCGAATTGTGTGGGTTGCATCCGCCGGCCATCGTCGTGACGCGCGGTTTGGAGATTTTCCCCGAGCTGCAGCGGCAGTGTGAGGAAAACGGCGTCGCCCTCTTTTCCTGCGCCGAGTCCACTTCGGAATGCATGGCGGCGGTCATCGCCTATCTGAACGTCCAGCTGGCGCCCCGCATCACCCGTCACGGCGTGTTGGTCGAGGTGTACGGTGAGGGTATTCTGCTGGTGGGCGACAGCGGCATCGGCAAAAGCGAATGCGCCATCGAGCTGGTCAAGCGCGGTCACCGTCTGATCGCAGACGATGCGGTCGAAATCCGCCGCGTGTCCGCCAAGTCGGTGGTCGGCTCGGCGCCCGACAACATCCGCTATTACGTCGAGCTGCGCGGCGTCGGCATCGTCAACGTCCGCCGGCTGTTCGGTATGGGTGCCGTCAAGATGACCGAAAAGATCGACCTTGTGGTGGAGATGGAGCCGTGGAACCCCGAAGCGGTGTACGACCGTATGGGGCTGGAAAACGAGAGCATCGATATTATGGGCATTCAGGTTCCGAAGATCACCATTCCGGTCAAGCCGGGTCGTAATCTCGCGATGATCCTGGAGGTCGCGGCCATGAACAACCGCCAGAAGAAAATGGGATACAACGCCGCACAGGAGCTGATGCAGAATCTGGGCATGAACGCGGGCGTGGAGGAAGCGCCGCGTCCCACTCCGCATCCCGAATGGGGCGCATTTTGAGTAAAGAAAGGTGCATGAATTATGGTAAGAATCGGTATTGATATCGGGGGTACGTTTTTGAAAGCAGGCGTGGTGACCGAGGAGGGCAAGATCCTCGCGACCGCCGCCCGTCCGACCGGTTTCCCCCGTCCCGTAGACGAGATCATTGCGGACGTCGCCGGCGCGGCGACCGACGCGATTGCCAACGCCGGTCTGACGCTGGATGACGTGTCCTTCGTCGGCTGCGGTTGCCCCGGAACGGTCAACCAGCAGACCCGTCTGATCGAATACGCCGGCAACCTCGGCTTTAAGCAGACGCCGCTGGTGCCCGAACTGGAGCGTATGCTCGGCAAGCCCGTAATGGCAGAAAACGACGCCAACGCGGCGGTGCTGGGCGAATGGAAGGCCGGCGCCGCGAAAGGCACCAAGGATTGTGTCTGCATCACCCTCGGCACCGGTGTCGGCGGCGGCGTCATCGCCAACGGCGCGATGATCCGCGGCGTCAACAGCGCCGGCGGCGAGCTGGGTCACACCGTGATCGACGCGAACGGCGTGGATTGCAACTGCGGTCGTAAGGGCTGCTGGGAGGCGTATGCCTCGGTGACCGCCCTCATCCGTCAGACCAAAGCGGCGATGGAGGCGCATCCCGAAAGCGAAATGTGGAAGATCGCTCCCACCCTCGCGCAGGTCAACGGTCGCACCGCGTGGGATGCCATGCGCGCAGGCGATGCGGCAGGCAAAGCGGTGGTCGATCAGTATATCGAATACGTCGGCATCGGCGTGGTCAATATGATCAACATCTTCCAGCCGGAGATCCTCTGCATCGGCGGCGCCATTTCCAAAGAGGGCGAGCGTCTGCTCTCTCCGCTGATGGAGAAGGCGATGCGTGAGCATTACAGCAAATACTCCGAAAAACAGACCACTATCTGCCGCTGCGAGCTGGGCAATGACGCCGGTATCATCGGCGCGGCGTTCCTGGATCAGGTGTAAGCGATGATCGACGCATTGATTGGAACGGCGGCCGCGTACGGTTGCCGTGTGGAGCGTGATCTGCCGCTGGCGGAGCTGACCAGCTTCCGCATCGGCGGTCCTGCCGATAAAGTCATCACCCTGCCGGACGTGGCGGCGGCCGCCGCCATCAACGGCATTCTCGTTTCCCAAAACATCCCCCATTTTTGGATCGGAAAAGGCTCCAATCTGCTGGTGAGCGACGCCGGCTTCCGCGGCGTGGTGTTGAAGCTGGCAAGCGGCGGCGCGCCCGAGCGGTTGGACGGCGAGCGCATTCGTTGCTTCGGCGGTGTGGCGTTGCCTGCCTTGTCCCGTTTCGCGCAGGTGCAGGGCTTGACCGGTCTGGAATTTGCGTGCGGCATTCCCGGCAGCGTCGGCGGTGCCGTACTGATGAACGCCGGCGCCTACGGCGGTTGTATGGGGGACGTGCTGGAATCGGTGACCGTCCTGCGCGGCGACCGCGCAGTGGAGTTGCCGGCCAACGAGCTGGCTCTCGGCTACCGTCACACCGCGATGATGGAAAGCGGCGAGCCGATCGTATCCGCCACCTTCCGTCTGCAACCGGGCGACGCGGCGGCGATTGATGCCCGTATGACCGAGCTTCTGACCGCACGGCGGGAAAAGCAGCCGCTGGAATACCCGAGCGCCGGCAGCTTTTTCAAGCGTCCCGAGGGGCATTTTGCCGGTGCGTTGATTGAAAACTGCGGACTGAAGGGTTTCCGCGTCGGAAACGCGGAGATCAGCCGCAAGCACGCCGGCTTTGTCATCAACGTCGGCGGAGCAACCTGCGCCGACGTGCAGGAGCTGGCCCGACAGGTACGCCGCAAGGTACTCACCGAAACCGGCGTGTTGCTGGAGCCGGAGGTCCGGCTGATCGGTGAAGAATGGAAATCTTGGGAGGAATAAACGATGTCCTTTTCCGCTACGACAAAACGACGCCTGACAGAAGTTCTGCCGGGCCGTCGGTGCTGCCGTCGGGCACTGCTGTACGGTATGTTGCAGGGCGGTCGCGGTTTTTCGCTGCGGGAAATGGCGTTGCAAACCGAGCATTCCGAAATCAGCGAGGTCTATTCCTCTTTACTGGAACAGCTGTGTGAGGTACAAGTCGAGATCGAAAAAGGGGCGTTTCACATCCTCACCGTTCCCGAAAACCGTCGGAAAAAGCTGCTGGCGGATTTCGGACACAGCCCCGACGAGCTTTCGGTGCGGTTAAACCGCGGCAACTTCCATTGCGACGATTGCGCCGCAGAGTATATCCGCGGTCTGTTCCTCGCCTGCGGTGCGATCAGCAATCCCGAAACCGACTATCATCTCGAATTTAACGTCCCGTCGTTGCCGCTTTCCCGCGACGTGCTGTCGCTTTGGGAGGAGTTGGGGTACGACGCCAAATGCATCAAGCGCAAGGGACACAGCGTCGTCTATTTCAAGGACAGCAACGTCATCGAGGAGTGCCTGACGCTGATGGGCGCCGGCGCCTCGGCGCTGGAGCTGATCCAGATCAAAATGGTCAAGGATATCCGCAACCGCTCCAACCGCGCCGCCAACTGCGATATGGCCAACTGGAGCAAGGTCGCGGCGGCAGGTGAGCAGCATCGTCGGGCCTTGACCGTGATTCGCCGGCACGGCGGCTTCGGTATGCTGCCCGAGCCGCTGCGAGAACTGGCGCAGGTGCGTTGGGACAACCCCGACGTTTCCCTCCGCGAGCTGGGTGAGCTGTTGGATCCGCCGCTGACGCGGTCGGGAGTCAACCATCGCCTGCAAAAGCTGTGCGCCATTGCGGAAGAATGGGAGTGACGCTATGAAAAAGAGGGTATCACTTTCCACTTCTCATATCATTATGCTGGGATTTTTGGCGGTAATCGCGATCGGCAGTCTGCTGCTGTGGTTGCCCATCAGCGCCGCCGACGGACAGGCGGTTTCCTATGCGGATGCCCTGTTCACCGCCACCACCGCCACCTGCGTGACCGGTCTGGTCACCCTGCCGACCGTTTCGACCTGGAGCGTCTTCGGTCAGGTGGTCATCCTGCTGCTGATCCAAATCGGCGGTCTGGGAGTGGTCACGGTTATGGCCGGTCTGATGATGGCGCTTCACCGCCGCATCGGTCTCAGCGACCGTCTGCTCATTCAGGATGCGTTTAATCTGAATTCGTTATCCGGTCTGACCCGCTTCGTCCGCAAGGTGCTGATCGGCACGGCCGCGATCGAGGGTGTCGGCGCCTTGCTTTGCCTGCCGGTGTTTGTTCCTCGTTTCGGCGCCAAGGGCATTTGGATCGCGGTGTTTCATTCCGTGTCGGCATTTTGCAACGCGGGCATCGACATCTTTGCCACCGACAGCCTGTGCGGTTACGCCACACATCCGCTGCTCAACGCCGTCACCGCGACGCTCATCGTGCTGGGCGGTATCGGCTTAGGAGATTTAGCAATTTGTCCCTGCCATCGCCTTGCGGCGAACAAAAATTTATATGGTCATTTTATTGTTGAAAATAATAAAATTATTGATATAAAAAGTAATAATGTATCT
>JAFOFS010000005.1 GCA_017387165.1 Clostridia bacterium | reverse complement strand
TGGATACGATATGGGGGATGGTTGTATTCGTAGGGGACGACGTCCTCGACGTCCCGTTACGTTCGTGCACAGTTATCAACAGGTGCAGGTGATTCGGCATAATGACCCAGCGCTCGACTTCAGCATATTCAAGAGAATCTAACGTTAAGATATGCTCTTTAATGATTTTCCCGATTTTCGAAAGCTCTACTTGCGGGGCGTCGAGGACGCCGCCCCCTACAACCCGCCCGAATATTGGTGCGCGTTTTTCGGCACAGAGAGTCAGAAAGTAGGTGCCTTGCGTACTATAGTTGTAGCTTCTTAATCGAATGATTTTGCGTTCAGGATAACGATGGTCTTTTTCCATTTTACCCATTCTTTTCCATCGCCTGGACGGCTTTGATCATAATGGCGCATTCCATACGCTTGCGGAACAGCTCGCAGCCGTATTCATAAATACCGCGGATGGAGCCGGTCGCGTGGTAGGCGTTGGCAGCGCAACCGCCCGAGCAATACAGCCGCGCCCAGCAATCCTTGCAATCGGGACGGGCGTAGGCGTTGCACAGCTTGAATTCGTCGCGCAGGTCGGTGTTGGTGACCCCGTCGAACACGTTGCCGAGCAGATACTTCTCGTCACCGACAAACTGATGGCAGGGATACAGGTCGCCCCACGGGGTGACCGCCATATATTCGGTGCCGCTGCCGCAGCCCGAAATGCGCTTGTAGATGCACGGACCGCCGGTCAGGTCGATCATATAGTGATAGAACGTAAAGCCCTTGCCCTCACGGTCGCGGCGGAGCATTTCTTTGGCGAGGATCTCGTACTGCTCTTTGACCTTCGGCAGATCTTCTTCGGTGAGCGCCCACGGCTCGTCGGGAGCACAGACCACCGGCTCCATCGACAATTGGTCGAAGCCGAGATCCGCCATGTGGAAGATATCCTCGGTGAAATCCACGTTATCGTGGGTGAAGGTGCCGCGCATATAATAGCCCTTGCCGCCGCGCGACTCCACCAGCTTTTGGAACTTCGGCACGATGAGATCGTAGCTGCCCTTACCGCCGACCGTGCGGCGGAGCTTGTCGTGTACCGCCGGACGACCGTCCAGCGACAGCACGACGTTGTGCATTTCCTTGTTGGCGAAGGCGATGACGTCGTCGTCGATCAGCACGCCGTTGGTGGTGAGGGTGAAACGGAAATTCTTGCCTGCCTCTTTCTCAATGGAACGGGCGTAGGCGACCAGCCGCTTGACCACGTCCCAGTTCATCAGCGGCTCACCGCCGAAGAAGTCCACCTCAAGGTTTTTGCGCGTTCCCGAGTTTTCGACCAGGAAATCCAGCGCCCGTTTGCCGACCTCAAAGCTCATCAGCGCACGGTCGCCGTGGAACTTGCCCTGCGCCGCGAAGCAGTAGTTGCAGGTCAGGTTGCAGGTATGCGCAACGTGCAGGCACAGCGCCTTGACGACGGTGCTGCGGTTTTTGTAGTCAAACGCCTTGTCGGCGTAAATATCCTTGGTAAACAGCTTGCCTGCCGCCGCCAGCTCGTCGATCTCCGCGAGCAGCTCGGTGATCTCCTCGGCGGAAACGCCGAAACGAGCGGCATTGTCGCGGACGATCTCCTCACGGGGGGTACCCGCGTCCACCGCCTTGATGACCTCAAAGGCGATCTCGTCCACCAGATGCACCGCGCCGGAATACACGTCCAGCACGATGTTGCAGCCGTTTAATTGATAAGCGTGAATCATAGTTGTATCCTACCTTTACGCAGAAAAATCGCCGTCCGGCAAACACCCGACGGCGAGATCTCCGATCCGATTCTTATTTCGCGCACTTCTCGCATTCCTGGTTGGCCACACCGCAAGAGGTCTTGCAGGCGGACTGGCAGGAAGTCTGGCACTCGCCGCAGCCGCCGTTGTTGACGGACTGAGCCAGGTCACGGGTCTCCAAAGTCTGAATGTGTTTCATTGGGGTTGGCACCTCGCTTTCGCGTTTGTTTTCCTTATTATAGCCGTTTTTTCGCCCCTTGTCAAGCATAAATCAAGCAAGATTAGCGATCAGCCGTATGACGGTTTCGTCCTCTGTCGGCTCCTCCAATCCAAGACCGTGGAAGGTTTTTCCGTCATCCAGTGTGTAGATATAGCACCAATTGAATTGGTAGATACGCATATCCTTATATTGGTAGGATTTAACGACTGCTTGCCCCCAAGAAAGTCCCTCGTCCAAACCGCGGTAGGTTTCTTCCGTGAGTCCTTCGGAATGGATGTTCGACGTATGCAGGAATTTCCGCTGCTTGAGCGTGACGCGCAGATGTACGTCGTGCATCAGGCCGCTTTCCTCCGCCGTTAAACGGAACGTATCACCGTACGCGGTGGTAAAGGTGGTGCTTTTGGTCATACGAGCGCGCAAATAGAGGGGGATACCGACAAAAGCAATCATACAAAGAAGGATGGCAACGATACCGATGCCGATCAAAATACGAATACCTTTTGACATAACGAATCCTCCTATTCACGATTTTTTGCGGCAAAGATTTTAACTGTTGTCAAGCAACAACGGTGATTTTGTTGTGCTCGATGCCGTGCAGGTCGACTCCGTCTGCCGCAAGGGCGGCGAAATGCCCGACCAGCGCGGCGGTCAC
>JAFOFS010000058.1 GCA_017387165.1 Clostridia bacterium | reverse complement strand
TTGACCACCAGCAGCGTGAGATGCCCGTCTGCCGTGCGCACCGCGCCGATGCGAACCGAGCCTTCGTCTGTAACCGCGAACACCTTCGTCCCCTCGCCGCCGAGATACTTCGAAATCAGCGAGTAGGCGTAGTAGCACGGATACGGGGTTTCCGACTGCCGCAGGGTCGGCGCCACGCCCCAGCGGTGCTCGCCGTCGTACCAGCAGTCGGCGCGGCTGCTGTGGCTGTTCGGCCACTGCTGATCCAGCACCGTCCACAGAATGGTGGACTGCACGCCGGTGTTCAGCGCCGCGAGATTCCACAGCGCAAGGTATTTGCCGTAGAGCCCGTCGTTCCAGCGCATCACTTCGGTCACCGTCGGCGGGGTGTCGGAAAAGGTGGTCAGGCCGTATTCGTCGAACCAGTAGGGCTTGCCGGTCGCGGCGCACTTGGAGAGTCCGGTCTCCATATAGCCGCACAGGATCGGATACAGGTCGAAATCCTTCTCCCAGTTGAAATAGTAGGTGTGGCTGGAGTAGATGTCCACGCAGTCGTTGACCAGCGGCACAACGTATTCCAGCATCTCGCTGGTCTCGGTGCTGCCCTCGTTCGGGCCGACCAACTTGACCAGATCCCGTCGACCGTCGGCAACCAGCCGGTCGTGCAGCGCCCGTACGCACTGCACCCAGATGTCGTGCTGCTTCTGTCCCTCGGCGAGCTTGCCGGAGGTGTAGCCGGGTTCGGTGAATACGATCAGGTATTTGATGTGGGTAAAGCCCCGCAGTTCAATCAGCTGGTGCAGCGATTCGCTGACCCACTCGGTCCACATTGCGACTAGCTCGTCCCAGCTATTTCCCTTTGCAAAGGGTGTGTTGCGTGATACCGAGCCGTTCAGGTCGCCGGGCAGCCACCAGGCCGCCTGCAGCGCGATGTCGATGCCGCGCTTTTGCAGCTCTTCGCACCAGCGATAAAACGCCAGAATCTCGGGCTTTTCGTCCCAAGCCCATTTTTGCTGGTCAAAGTCGTAGGCATATTCCGAATTGTAGTAGGTGCGCGCGATGTGAAATTCCATCTGCTGCAGCCGGTCGAGCTCCAGAGCAGCCTGCGCTTCGGTGTACTGCCGCCCGGCGTCGTCGGGCTGATAGGCGTAGCCGTGGTAGATCGCGTTGGCGCCGAGCCAGTTGTCCTGAATCACCTGTTGCGGATGGACTGCGAGATGCCGATGAAGCATGGAAAAACCTCCTTTTTACCGCACATGAAGCGGCTGGTTTCAGGTACATTATATATCCGGGGAAAAGCACTTGTCAATCCGTTTTTGGCTGTTTGCAAAAGAAAAGCCGGTTGCAATCCCCCATGCGGTGTGATACAATGAAAGAAAATCAGAGAAACACGAGGCGTTTTGGCTGAAAACCACCGTCGTTACCTGCCGCCCGCCCGGGCGGGTTGTTGCCCTTTCCGATATCCACGGCTGCCTCCCACTGCTGCAAAAAGGATTGGCAGCAGCGGAGTATTCCGCTGCGGATACGC
>JAFOFS010000057.1 GCA_017387165.1 Clostridia bacterium | reverse complement strand
GAAAGTGCTGCAGGGTGCAGGTAACGAATCTGTTGTTACAACCTATGCCACTGCCTTGGAGAAGGCAGATAAGGCTTATCGGGGTATGAATCCTGACTACATTGATGCGCCCTTCCTCAGCATCGTCTCCCCTGCCGTGATGGCGGCTATGGGCAGCGTGCTGACCAACAAGTACGCCGAGGGCTATCCCGGCAAGCGTTATTACGGCGGTTACGTGCACGTGGACGCGCTGGAGCAGATCGCGATCGATCGCGCCTGCGAATTGTTCGGCGCAAAATACGCCAACGTCCAGCCGCACAGCGGCGCACAGGCCAATATGGCGGTGTATCAGGCACTCCTCAACCTCGGTGATACCGTTATGGGTATGGATTTGTCGCAAGGCGGTCACCTCACCCACGGCAGTCCTGCCAACCAGTCGGGTAAAAACTACCACTTCGTTTCCTACGGTGTGGACGAAAACGGCTTTATCAACTACGACGAGCTTGCCAAATCGGTCAACAAGGTTCGTCCGAAGCTGCTGGTCGCCGGTGCATCCGCCTATCCCCGTGCCATCGATTTCGCCAAGCTGGCGGAAATCGCTCACGGTCACGGCGCCATGCTGATGGTGGATATGGCGCACATCGCCGGTCTGGTCGCGGCAGGCGAGCATCAGAGCCCCGTGCCGTACGCTGACGTGGTGACCACCACCACCCACAAGACGCTCCGCGGTCCGCGTGGCGGTCTGATCCTCACCAATAACGAATACATCGCGAAAAAGATCAACAGCGCGGTGTTTCCCGGCACGCAAGGCGGTCCACTGGAGCATGTCATCGCGGCGAAGGCGGTCTGCTTCGGTGAGGCGTTGCAGCCGTCCTTTAAGGTTTACCAGGCGCAGATCGTCAAGAACGCGCAGGCGTTGGCCAACGGTCTGCTTTCCCGTGGTATGAAGCTCGTTTCGGGTGGTACGGATAACCACTTGATGCTGATGGATCTCCGCGATACCGGCATCACCGGCAAGCAGCTGGAGCACAATCTGGATGAGGTGTACATCACCGCCAACAAAAACACCATTCCGAACGAGCCGCTGTCGCCGTTCGTCACCAGCGGTCTGCGTCTCGGCACCCCTGCCGTCACCACCCGTGGTCTGAAAGAAGCGGATATGGATCTTATTGCCGGCTTTATTGCCGATTGCGTTACCGATTTTGAGAACAAGGCGGATGCCATCCGCGAAGGCGTAACGGCGCTTTGCGATCGTTATCCGTTGTACGCCTGATGGCTGCCGTATTTGAAGGAGCGTTCCGCTCCGTCGTCCTGCATAAGCACGTATCGCTGACCGTTATTTTCCCCGACCGTCAGGCCGAAAGCGGCAAATGGCCGGTTCTCTACCTCCTGCACGGTTTAAACGGCGACCATCGTTCCTGGCTGAATCTCACCTCGATCGCCCGTTACGCAAACGAAGCGGGAATCGCGGTGATCTGTCCGGACGCCGCCAACAGCTTTTACTGCGATATGGCGTACGGTGGACGCTATTATACCTACGTATCCGAAGAACTGCCGGCCTACTGTCGTCGGACCTTCCCCATCACCGACGATCCGAAGCAGACGTATATTGCCGGTCTGTCAATGGGCGGCTACGGCGCACTGAAGATTGCCCTGCGGAATCCGGAGCGGTACGGTGCGGTGGGTTGCTTCTCCGGCTGTGTGGACCTGCGAAACACGCCGATCGACCAAATCCCGATGCCGAGAAACGAATTGATCGGTGTGTTCGGGGAGAGCATTTCCGCCGAGGAGGATCTGTTTCTGCTGACCTCCGGAATGGTAAAGGACAAGGTGGCGCTACCGCCCCTGTATCTCACCTGCGGTCTGTCGGATTATCTGTATCCGCAGACGGCACGATACCGCCGCCAGCTCGATTTCCTGCACGTTCCCTACGTTTATGACGAGTGGCCGGGTGACCACGACTGGGCGTTCTGGGATCGCAGTATCCGTCATTTCTTTCAATTTATTGCGAAATAAGGTGAATGCATGAATGCACCCTTGGCTGACCGTCTCCGACCGGATTGTCTGGAGAATATGGTCGGACAGCCGCATCTGATCGGTGAAGGCAAAGCGCTTCGCCGCATTCTGGATTCCGGCAAAATCCCCAACCTCATCTTTTACGGACCGTCCGGCGTCGGCAAAACGACGCTGGCGCGTATCATTGCGTCTCGTACCGATATGCGGTTGCACAAGCTCAACGGCACCACCGCCTCCACCGCCGATATCAAGGCGATCGTCGAGGAGACGGGAACGCTGGCCGGAGTGAACGGCATCCTGCTGTATCTCGACGAGATCCAGTATTTCAACAAGCGCCAGCAGCAGACGCTGCTGGAATACATTGAAAACGGCAGTATCACCCTCATTGCCTCCACCACCGAAAATCCGTATTTCTACATTTACAACGCCATTCTCAGCCGTTCCACCGTGTTTGAGTTCAAGCCGGTGGACAAGACGGATATTGTACGGGCGGTGGAACGGGCCTTTGATTTCCTGCGGCAAGAGCAGCTGACCGAGATCCTCGTCGAGGACGGTGTGGCGGAGAAAATTGCGTATTCCTGCGGCGGTGACGTCCGCAAATCCATCAACACGGTGGAGCTGTGCGTGCTGGCGGCCGAGATCGAGGATGACGGCACCCGTCGGGTGACCATCGAAACGGTTGAGCAGGTCGGACAGCGCAGCAATATGCGGTACGATCGTGAAGGGGACGAGCATTACGACATTGTATCCGCCTATCAGAAGTCTATGCGCGGCTCGGATCCCGACGCCGCCATTCACTATCTGGCACGGCTTTTGGAGGCGGGAGATCTCCCCTCCGCCTGCCGTCGGCTGATGGTGTGCGCCACCGAGGATGTCGGTCTGGCATATCCGCAGATCATTCCCATCGTCAAAGCGGCGGTGGACGCGGCGTTGCAGGTTGGTCTGCCGGAGGCGCGATTGCCGCTTGCCAACGCGGTTATTTTGGTCGCTACCGCTCCGAAGTCCACCTCGGCGCACGACGCCATCAACGCTGCAATGGCCGATCTGGAGGCAGGAAAAAGCGGCCCGATCCCCCGTCATTTGCAGAACAAGCATTACGACGGCGCGGATGCGGCGGTGCGTGGACAGCACTACCTGTATCCTCACAGCTTTCCCGATCACTGGGTGGAGCAGCAATACCTCCCCGACAAGCTCAAGGATACCCGTTATTACGTCCCTGCCGACAACAAAAACGAGCAGGCGTTTGCCGCCTATTGGAAGGCTGTCAAAGAGAAACGAAAATAAGCAAAAGCCGAGGGAAAATTCCCTCGGCTTTTTTCGACTTTTTTACGCTAAAGTATTGACATTTTCCCTTGTATATTTTATAGTTATACTGTTGCATTTTATATTTATACAGATATAAAGTGTTTGCATCTAAGCAAAGAACCGAGCGGTATCCAAGCAGTGCCGCAGTCAGCCGTATACGCTCGACTGTGAAAAGCCCTTTGCGGGAGCACCTGTCCCATGATACCGCGGTTTCACGGCCGATGACGGCGCGTATGCGACCGTCCACGGGAAACTTCCATGGTACCGACAAAATGACGGTACTTACCGCAAAGGGGGATGCATTTTATGGAAAAGAAATCGATCATCAATCTCAAAGACATCACGTTGTCCTTCGACGGAGAAAAGGTGCTGGATGGGTTAAACCTCAGCATCGGTGATGGGGAATTCGTTACGCTGCTGGGCCCCTCGGGCTGCGGCAAAACGACCACGCTGCGCATCATCGGCGGCTTCCTCACTCCGGACAGCGGCGATGTCTTTTTTGGTGCCAATCGCGTCAACGATCTGCCGCCGTATAAGCGCCCGGTCAACACCATCTTCCAGCGTTATGCGCTGTTTCCGCACCTGAACGTGTACGACAACGTCGCGTTCGGTATGCGTGTGCAGAAGAAGAAAAAGGCCGAGATCGCGGAGACGGTGGAGCGGATGCTCGCGATGGTCAACCTCAAGGGCTTTGAGAAGCGCACCGTGTCCACTCT
>JAFOFS010000056.1 GCA_017387165.1 Clostridia bacterium | reverse complement strand
GTTGCTGTTTTCCGCATCCTCACGGGTGAGGGAGCCGGTGTACTCGATCCAATCCATCACCCAGGACTGCGCCGCCGCATCCCAGATCATACGGAAGTCTTTGGTCAGGTTGAAGGTATTGCCCTTGGTGCCGTCCGCGTTGCCGCTGATCGTCACGGTGAAACCGTCGGTCAGTTCGGCAGGTGCCGGCACACCGGTGAGAGTCGCCGTACCATAGCCGCAAGCGGAAATGGTCTGCGGCGCAAACTCCAGCTTGCCGATCTCGCCGTTGGAGAGAGCCGCCGGGAAATACGCGTAGGTTTCGCCCAGCGCCGCCGCATTCATCGCCTCGGCTATAAAGAAGCCCAGCATCCAGCGGCCGTCAGTGTAGTTGGCAGATAACGTGGTCTGCATCTCGCCGCCGTTATAGAAAGCGTTAAAGAAGGTGTCGCTGTCCGACGAGGTATAGTCCACCCATTCGGAGCCGGTCCACATAAACTTGCACTTTTCGAAATTCATCGTGGAGTGCAATTCCTTCTGCGTAAAGGCACCCTTGATAACCACGACGTCACCGGGATTGGCGGCAAAGCCCTCCATATCCACGTACCAAGTATTCAAACCGTCGTTGATCTTCTTGATGGTGCTGTCGATTTTGACGCCGTTCAGGAACACACCGCTTTCGTCGCCGTCCAGCGCTTTCATCGGTCTGTCCCAAACACCGACGCCGCCGACCTTAAAGCGATTGGCGTTGTGGTCGCCCGTGAGATAGATATAATAATTGCCGCTGGAGGGAGTCTCCGCATTCACACGGGTGAGGGTGCCGGTGTACTGCGCGTAGTTGGTGTAGTCGTCAATCCAGTGTTCACCATCCCAGATAAAGCGGGATTCCTCAAAGGTGACACGCGCCGCGTAGGTAGCATCGTAAAACTCGCCCTTGATGGTCAAAACGTCACCCGCCGCAGGGGTGGGGATGTTTTTCATATAGTAATACTGGTCGTTGTAGGAATACTGCTCAAACCCTACTTCAATCTTGACACCGTTTAAGAAGGCACCGTTTTCGTCGCCATCAGCGGCAAGCAACTTGGTGTATCCCCACTGGCCGTCCTCATAACCGTAACGGAACAAATCCTCGGTGCCGTTGTAGCCGTGGAGATAGATGCCGTTCTGAGTGGCCGTATCCGGCACCTGCGAGCGGTAGTTATCCAGGTGACCCGTATAACGGTTTTCCCATTTCTCGCGGGATGCATTCCACACAAATTCCGTGTGTTTGATGGTGACCTCGATCTCCCTTTCGGCGTTCTCAAAAGAGCCTTTGATCTCCATACGATCGCCATCGTTGACAGCCGTGAAGCCGTCGGTGAACCAATAGTTGTGCTCGTTGTGATATTTCAGCAGGTTGGCCGAGACGCGGACGCCGTTGATGAACACGCCGCTTTGCTCGTTGTTGGCGCGGAGTTTGAATTCCCAGTTGTTTTCCTCCGGGATTTCATAGGCGCGCAGGGCATCGTCACCTTTCAGCCACAACTGCGCGGCGTTACCGCCCGCCAGTTCCGCGCCTGCCAGCGTGAGCGAACCGCTGTAAGTCTCTTGGTACCAGAAAGTGTTCCAGATGTGACCGCTGTCCTCAGCGGGGCCTTCATAAGTGAAGATGACCGGCGTTTTGAAAGTCAGGGTCTCCCCCGTTTGCAGCGAATAGAAAGAGCCGCGGACAACCACCTGGGTGCCGATCTCGGCGGTGCCGAAGCCGGTAATCCACAGACCCATCGCGTTTACCGAACTCTGAGCCGGCATACCGATTCCCAGATCGAAGCGCGTACCGTTGACGAAAGCGCCGGATTCGTAGTCAGCCGGCAGGAAACGGTTCCTATCCCAGCTGTCCTTGGCGTCGGTCAGATTGCTCTCCTGCAGGAAAGAGGAGTAGATCTGAGTCGGTTGGTTCGCCCAAGTCACCGTGTTCAAACCGTGGAACTGCTCGGCGGTTTCATCGATCTTGTAACCCATCTTCCAGTTGCCGTTCAAAAAATACAGAACGACGTCACGCTCCAGCGTGATGCTCGACGAGTTGGTGCTGGCGTAGTAGGTACCCGCCGAAATGGTCAGCTGATCGCCCTCCTGCGGCTGGTTGTAAAGCGCAAATTGGTTACGACCGCCGTACATACGGACGATCAGGTATTTGCCGTTCACGTCCGCATCGTACTGGAAGCATGCAAAGGTGGTGTTATTCGCACTCTGAGCGCGTACCTTGCCGTCGATATCGGTGAGGGTAACGGGGACAACGTCCTGACCGTACAGCTTGGTCTCGGGCAGGTTATCCCCCACGCGCAGCCAGATCCACCAGCCGTCTTGCTTGACGGTTGACTGGAACACGCCGGTCGGCTTGATGATCTCCGCCGCGGCAACCTCCAGCGTAAAAACGCTCAAACTGCCGAACAACAACGCAAGGCAAAGCAGAACGCTGAGCAAGCGGCCAAATTTCACTTTCATACAAATTCCTCCTCGTCGCAAAAACGAGATCGCCATCGGGCGATGAACATGACATAGTTTATAACAATCGCCAAAAATGCGCCTTATTATTCCTATTATAGGCTTATACAATTTTAGCACTCGCAACTGTCAAAAACAATCGGGAGATTAAACAAACATTTACCGGAAAAAATTTTTATTTTATTGAAAAATCCATTAAAAAAATCCGTTCATTTTGAGGTCATAGGAAACCGAAAAGCAAGCGGCGAAAAGCCCCCCTCCATCCCCTGCCAAAAACTTTTTTCGCTTTTCTCACAAAAGCGGTTGACAAGTTGCGGTTTGTTCGGTATAATACCAGTTGTGCCTGACGCACGAAACCGAATACGGAAGCGTATCGAAGTGGTCATTACGGGCCTGACTCGAAACTGACGCATATATAAAACTGCCTTACCTAACAATGC
>JAFOFS010000055.1 GCA_017387165.1 Clostridia bacterium | reverse complement strand
GGCTGCCGATATGCAGTTCGAAAAGGGCGACTACGCGGTGGTCGAAACGGCACACGGCGTGGAATGCGGCGAGGTCACCATCGGCAACACCGAGGTGGCGGAGGAAACGCTGGTTTCTCCGCTCAAGCCGATTCTGCGCGCAGCGCTGCCGGAGGATATCCGCCGTGTGACCGCCAACCGCGAGAAAGAAAAAGAGGCGATGCGCGTCTGCCAGCAGAAGGTCGCCTCCCGCGGTCTGGAAATGAAGCTGGTGGACGTGGAATGCTCCTTTGACGGCAGCAAGATCCTCTTCTTCTTCACCGCCGACGGACGGGTGGATTTCCGCGATCTGGTGCGGGATCTCGCCGCCGTTTTCCACACACGCATCGAGCTGCGCCAGATCGGTGTCCGCGACGAAGCGAAAATGCTGGGCGGTCTCGGCATCTGCGGTCAGCCGTTTTGCTGTTCCCGTTTCCTGTCCGATTTCCAGCCGGTATCCATCAAAATGGCCAAATCGCAGGGTCTGTCCCTCAATCCCACCAAAATCAGCGGCTCTTGCGGTCGTCTGATGTGCTGCCTGCAGTACGAGCAGGACGCCTATGAGGATCTCATCCGTCGCACGCCGCGGCAGGGCGCGTTGGTGAATACGCCCGACGGCAAGGGAATCGTCACCGAGGTCAGCCTGCTGACCGGCAAGCTCAAGGTGCGCTTGGACAGCGCGCCGGATGCGGCGCCTGCCGCCTTCCACAAGGACGAGGTGACGGTGCTGTCCAAGGACAACAACAAAGGCGGCAAAAACGAGCAGAAAAAGCCGCAAAACAACAAGCCGCAAAAAAATAAAGGCGAAAAGCCGCAACAGTCTTGATTTTTCAGGACGGGTTGTGGTATGATAAAACCAACGATAACAAAGGAGGTGTCTGTTCATGGCTTACAAAATTACCGATGCTTGCATCGCTTGCGGCGTCTGCGCCGGCGAGTGCCCGGTTGACGCGATCTCGGAGGGTGACGGCAAGTATGTGATCGACGAGGCTACCTGCATCGATTGCGGTTCCTGCGCTGCTGTTTGCCCGGTGGGCGCTCCGGAGGCCTGATTGCGAATTGGCTGAAACCGAAATTGCCGAACAGTGTCTCGCTGTTCGGCAATTTTTATGAAAGGATATCTCGATGAAATACGCAGCGATTTTATTTGATCTGGATGGCACCCTCGTCAAAAGCGAGGAGGGCATCTACAATTGCGTGGAATACGCGCTGGAAAAACACGGCTACGCGCTGCCGCCGCGTGAAACGCTTCGCGCCTTTATCGGGCCGCCGCTGCCGGTGCAGTTTCGGGCGGTGACCGGCTGCGACCAAGCGGAGGCGATGGCACTGACCGACACCTACCGCGAGCGTTATGCGCCGATCGGCCAGTTTGAATGCGAGCTGTACGACGGCATTCTCGATCTGCTGGCCGCCTTAAAAGAGGCCGGTATTCCGGTCGGCATCGCCACCTCCAAGCCGGAGGTGTTTGCCACCACCGTGGCGGCGCACTTCGGTCTGGATCGGTACCTCTCGGTGCTGGTCGGCGCCGGATTGGACGAACAGCACAGCACCAAAGCCGCGCTGATCACCGCCGCCTGCGACAAGCTCGGCATCACCGACATCGGCAAGGTCGTGATGGTGGGTGACCGTTTCTACGACATCGAAGGGGCACTCGCGGTCGGCGCTCTTCCGTGCGGTGTCACCTACGGCTACGGTACCGCCGAGGAACTGTGGAATGCCGGCGCCAAATGGGTCGAAGACAGCGCAAAAAATCTAAAATCGTTGTTTTTGCAATAACTATTCGTATTATTTGATTTGAATTATACAGATTGAAAACGGAGGTGGCGGAATGCCGCGCTTTTTTCAGCATATGGATTGTCCTGCCGAAGTAGGGGAAATGCTCCGCATCAGCGGACAGGACGGGGTACATATCCGTCGTTCCCTGCGTATGGACGTGGGGGAGTTTTTGGTAATTTGCGACGGACAGGGACACGATTACCGTGCGGTCATCGACGGCTTTGACGGGGACGACGTGTTGTTGTCGGTGGCGGAGCGAACGGTGAGCGTCACCGAGCCGTCGGTCAAGGTCACCTTGTATATGGGCTTGCCCAAGGGCGAGAAGATGGAGTGGATTATCCAGAAGGCGGTGGAGCTGGGCGTCAGCCGAATCGTGCCGGTGGTCACCTCCCGTTCCATTGCCAAGCCGGGGGAGAAGGCCGCCAAGAAAACCGAGCGTTGGCAAAAGATCGCCAACGAGGCGGCCGGTCAGTGCGGACGGGGCATCTTGCCGGAGGTGACCATGCCGATGAGCTTCCGCGAGGCGTTGCCGCAAATGACCGCCGCGCCGCTGTTGATCTGCTACGAAGCCGGCGGACGGCCGTTTGGCGAGCTGCTCGCAGACCGACCGACCGAATTGGGTCTGTTCGTCGGTCCCGAGGGAGGCATTTCGCCTGCCGAGGTGGAGGCCATGCAGCAAGGCGGCGGCAAGACCGCCACCCTCGGCGCCCGTATTCTGCGGTGCGAGACCGCGCCGCTGGCGGCATTGACCCTCATTATGGGGTTAACCGGCAATATGGATTAACTGCCGTAGTCGGTGAGTAAGGCGGTCAGCGTCTTTTTGTCGGGGACGGTAATCCCGGCGGCAAGCCGTTGCTGCTCCTGTGGCGGCAGCGATGCCAGCCAGATATCGTATACCTCCAGCGGATCGGGTTCGGATGACGAAAACAAGGCCAGCCGTCCCTCCCAGATGCCGAGCCATTGCTCGGACTCGGTGACCGCGACGGGGGTTTTTGCCGCCTCGGCCGGTCGGTCCAGCCAAATGCCGGCCAACAGAGCCAGAATGCAGACGGCCACCGCCGTTTTACGCAACAATCCTTCCATGTTCACTCCTCCTTTTACCCACAGTATTCCCGTGGCAGGGGAGAGGCATACCGAAAAATTTTCGGTTTTTTCGCTTATGATTTGACTTTTCCGCGTAAATTACCTATAATATAACGTGGAATCCCGCTTAACAAAGGAGGCGCAACAATGCCCACCCGTCAATCGAAAAACACCAAGCGCAGCGAAACACCGTGGTATCAGCATCCTGCCGTCGGCAAGACGCTGCATTTCGGCGGCATCGCGATGAAAGCGCTGACCATTTTGCTGTTGGTGCTGATCATCACCGGCATCATTTCCGGTGTAACGCTGCTCATCTACCTGAGCACCAGCTTCAATCCGGAGGACGATCTGCCCAATCTCGACAACATCAATGCCGAGAGCACCAGTATCATCTACGTGCAAGACGACGCCGGCGAGTGGGTGGAGTTTATGGCGCTGGATGGCGCCTCCCACGAGTACGTCAAGATCAACGAAGTGCCGATCAACCTGCAAAACGCGGTGGTTGCCATTGAGGACGAGCGTTTCTACGATCATTACGGCGTGGACTGGAAGCGTACCATCTCGGCGGTTGCAAACGAGATCTTCCACTTCCGTTCCACCTTCGGCGGCTCTACGCTCACTCAGCAGCTGATCAAGAACCTGACCGGCGAAAAGGACAAGACGGTTTCCCGTAAGGTCACCGAGATCTTCGGCGCCACCTATATGGAGCAGCAGTACGAAAAAGAGGAGATCCTCGAGGCGTATCTGAACGTGATGCCGCTGACCGGCGACATCATCGGCGTGGCGTACGGCGCGAAGTATTATTTCGGCAAGGAGGTCAGCGACCTCACCCTTGCGGAATGCGCCGTGCTGGCCACCATCACCAACAACCCCTCCATCTACGACCCGTACAATCATCCCGAAAACGTCCGCGACCGTCAGCATCTGGTGTTGCAGAAAATGCTGGAGTGCGAATTCATCACCGAGGATGAGTATAAGCAGGCGGTGTGCGAGGAGGTCGTGTTCCAAAGCGCCGTTACCCACGGCAACATTCAGGATTATTACACCGATATGGTGGTCGAAAGCGTCATTTCCGATCTGATGGCGACCGGATATTCCGATCGCGAAGCGGAGCTGATGCTGTACTACGGCGGTCTGCACATCTATTCGTTCGAAAAGCCGGAGCTGCAAGGTCGCCTCGAAGCGCTTTTTGCGGACGAAAGCATTTATCCGAGCCACGTTGAAGGGGACGACGAAGACCCGAGCTTCGCCTTCATCGCGTTGGACTACGACGGCAAGGTGCTGGCGACCATCGGTAACCGCGGCAAGAAGGAAGGCTCCCGTGTCGGCAATATGGCGACTCTGGCCATCCGCCAGTGCGGTTCTTCCATCAAGCCGATCGCGGTGTACGCACCGGCAATCGAGCTGAACCTCACCTATTACTCCGAAATGATCAAGGACGAGCCGACCACCACCGTCGGCGGTCGCGCCTGGCCGCCGAACTACAACGGTATGCGGTTTGACCCGCTCGGGGACAAGAGCTATCTGGTGTCGGTCAACCAAGCGTTGCGCCAGTCGCTCAACACCATTCCCGTCAAGCTCCTCAACCGCATTTCGATGAACTACAGTTACGACTTCCTCACCGACGTGTTGGGAATCAGCACCTACGTGGACACCGACCGCAACGCCTCTGCGCTGGCGCTGGGCGGCGCCACCTACGGCACCTATCTCCGCGAGCTGACCGCTTCGTATCAGATCTTCGGCAACGGCGGTCTGTACAACGGCTACCGCTGCTACGATCGCGTGCTGGACAGCGAGGGCAACGTCCTGCTGACCACGGCGCCGGCCGGCGTGCAGGCGCTGTCGGAGGACACCGCCTACGTGATGAACCGCCTTATGACCGAAACGGTGTACAGCACCGAAGGGGTCACCCCCGGTACGCTGCGCAACATCCGCAACGACTGGAAAAAGATTGAAATGTTCGCCAAGACCGGTACGACCGACAGCAACAACGACGTGTTGGCGGTCGGCGGCACCCCCTACTGCGTCGGCGGCGCGTGGTTCGGTTATCGCCTGAACGGCGAAATGAACTACGAGCAGGCGCAGTCGGTCAAGGATCTGTACAACCTTGCGATGAAAGAGATCCACAAGGGTCTCGATCCCGCCACCTTCCAGATGCCGGCAGGCGTGCTGAAGGCGGAATACTGCAAGGAGACCGGTCTGCGCGCCACGGCGTCCTGCAAGGACAAGGCGACCGGCTACTACCGTTCCTCCAACGTGCCGGAGCTCTGCTCCAAGTGCAACCAGCAGGAACAGCCCCAGCAGCCCTCCGCCCCGTCCACGCCGTCCACCGACACCACCCAGTCCACCACCGATGCGACGACCACCACAACCACAACGGTCGCCGCGCCGAGCGAAGACGAGGATTGATCCGCAAAACCAAACTCCCCCTCCGATGGAGGGGGAGTTTTTTGTTATCGAATAGTTCTTGCGTAACCGCGGGGGATGTGCTACAATAAACGCGAAAGGCGGTGGGGATATGCTGTTTCGAAAAAAGAAGCGGTGGCTGACTCTCAGCGGAATTGTCGGCACAGTGTTGCTGATCGTGCTGGGGTATCTTTGCTACGTGCTGTTTTCCTATTCCCGCATCGAAGACCGGCAAATGTTGGAACCGACGCAGACGGGGCAAGACGGCGCGTTGGCGGTGGGGAAGACCTACACGGCGGTCACCCAAAACGTCGGTTTTGGTGCGTACACGCCGGAATTCACCTTTTTTATGGATGGCGGCACGCAGTCGTGGGCAGAAAGCGAGGAAAGCGTCCTCGCCTGCATCCGAGCGGCAGCCGAAAAGGTCGGGGAAACCGATCCCGATTTCATTCTTTTCCAAGAGGTGGATACCGATTCCACACGCAGCTATCATATCGATCAGCAACGGTTGCTGACCGAATGGTTTGCGGAGTACAGCAGCGTTTTTGCGGTGAATTATCATTCCGCTTTTCTCGCTTATCCGTTTACCCAGCCGCACGGCGCCTCCAACAGCGGTCTGCTGACGCTGTCCAAACAAAACGTCACCTCCGCGGTGCGGCGCAGCTTGCCGATTTCCGAAAGCTTCAGCAAGTTTCTTGACCTCGACCGCTGCTACGCCGTGTCCCGCATTCCGGTCGAAAACGGCAAAGAGCTGGTGCTGTACAACGTGCATTCGTCCGCCTACGGCAGCAGCGATGAAATCCGCACCGCGCAGATGAGCATGCTGCTTGCGGATATGCAGGCGGAGTTCGCCAAGGGAAATTACACCATCTGCGGCGGCGATTTCAACCACGATTTTACCGGCGATTCCACCCAACGCTTAAACGGCGGCGAAGGGGTGGATTTCGGCTGGGCGCAGCCTTTCCCTGCTGAACTGCTGCCCGACGGCATCCACCGTTGCACCGATTACCAAAAACTAACCCCCACTTGCCGTAACTGCGACCTTCCGTATGAGGAAGGGAATTTCACCATCATCGTAGACGGCTTCCTGGTCAGCGACAACGTCACCGCCGTATCGGTGGAAAACGTTTCGACCGGCTTCGCCTATTCCGACCACAACCCCGTCGTGTTGCAATTCATACTGAATTAAGAGAAAACCGAATTCACGGCGACTCAAAGCCCCCCTTTTTACAAGGGGGGCTTTATCGGTTGCCGCGAGGTTGCGGTCGTTTTGTAGGGGTCGGCGTCCTCGACGACCCGTGTCGTCAGAGGGAGGCAGGGAAGTAGCCGCCATTTTACGTTGATTTCGTAGGGGCGGCAATCTGCCGCCCGTCTTTAAAGCCCCCCCAAGGGGCGATGGAGTCACACCATAACCCAACCTACCCCATTTTATTATATTGCGCTGATTTTGGATTTTCAAAACACAAAAAATAAAAGACAGGTGCTTAAAAAACACCTGTCTTTTTGGTTATTTGAATGCTTTCTTGATCTTATCGCGGAAGGAGCGGCCGGAGGAATGGTTTTTCTCCGACAAATCCTCGTCCAGCTCGCGGATCTTCTTTTTCTGCGAGGAGGAGAGGTGGGTGGGGATTTCCACCACAAACCGCACGATCTGGTCACCGACCATATTGCGGCGGCTGTTGATGACCGGGAAGCCCTTGCCGCGCAGGCGGATGGTCTCGCCGGTCTGAGTGCCTTCCTTCAGGCGATAGGTTTCGGTGCCGTTGATGGTGGGAATCTCCACCTCGCCGCCGAGCGCCGCCTGCGCAAAGGTGATCGGCACGTCCACCAGAATGTCGTACTCATCCCGTTCGAAGAACGGATGCGGACGGACGTGTACACCGACACGCAGGTCACCTGCCGGACCGCCGTTGCGACCGGCGTTGCCCTTGCCGCGGACGGTGATGACCTGGCCGTCGTCAATACCGGCCGGTATGTTGATGCCCACCGTCTGGGAACGACGGGTCTGACCCGAGCCGCCACAGGCGCGGCAGGGGGTCTCGATGATCTTACCGGCGCCACGGCACTGCGGACAGGCCGCTTCGGTCTGCATCACGCCGAACGGCGTCTGCTGCTGGCGCACCACACGACCGCGACCGCCGCACTGGGGGCAGGTTTTGGGAAAAGTTCCCTTCGCCGCGCCGCTGCCGCCACACTCGGTACAATGATCCACCGTCGAAACGGTGACCTGCTGTTTACAGCCCTTGGCCGCCTCCATAAAATCGATGACCACGGAGGTCTCGACGTCGCTGCCGCGACGGGGACCGTTCGGGTTGGACTGGCGACCGCCGCCGGCACCGCCGAAGAAAGAGGAAAAAATATCCCCGAGGTCAAAGTCCATACCGCCGAACGGGTTGCCGCCGAACGGACCGCCGGCACCGCCGGCGCCGAAGTTCGGGTCCACGCCTGCGTGACCGAACTGGTCGTAGCGCTGCCGCTTTTCGGCATCGCTGAGCACCTCGTACGCCTCGCCGGCCTCCTTAAACTTCGCTTCCGCTTCCGCGTTGCCGGGGTTTAAGTCGGGGTGATATTTTTTGGCGACCTTGCGGTACGCCTTTTTGATCTCGTCCTCCGATGCGCCCTTGGCTACGCCCAGCACCTCGTAATAATCGCGTTTATCTGCCATCGTGTTTCCTCAAATCTCTGTGGGATATCGTCGGAAAACCGCCCCTTACGGAGCGGTTTTCGTCACTCGTCTTACTGCACGTCGCCGTCGTAGTAGCCGTCCGCCGACTGCGGATTCTGCGGCTCGGCGTTCGGATCGCCCTGCGGTGCATTCGCCTGATACACCTTGGCGGAAACCTCGTAGAACACCTTCATCAGGTCCTCCTGCGCGGTCTTCATCGCCTCGTAATCCTCACCCGACAGGGTGGCTTTCAGCGCGTCGATCTTCTCCTGAATTTGGGTCTTCTCGTCCTCCGAGATCTTGTCGCCCAGCTCGGACAGCGCCTGCTCGCAATGGTAGGCAGCCTGCTCGGCAGCGTTCTTGGTATCGACGTTTTCGCGCTTCTTCTTATCCTCGGCCGCATACTGCTCCGCTTCGCGCACCACCTTCTCGACGTCCTCCTTGGACATATTGCTGGAGGAGGTGATGGTGATGTGCTGCTCACGACCGGTGCCGAGGTCCTTGGCGGACACGTTGACGATGCCGTTGGCGTCGATATCGAAGGTCACCTCGATCTGCGGCACACCGCGGCGAGCCGGAGCGATACCGTCCAGATGGAAGATACCCAGCGACTTGTTGTCACGGGCAAACTCACGTTCGCCCTGCAGCACGTTGATCTCAACCGACGGCTGATTGTCCACCGCGGTGGAGAAGATCTGGC
>JAFOFS010000054.1 GCA_017387165.1 Clostridia bacterium | reverse complement strand
GGAATGCCTCTGCGCTTGGCGTCCCGAATGATGGCAACGCTTTCGGCGGTACTGACGTGGCAGATATGCACCGGCAAGCCGCCTGCCGCCAACGCGACCTCGCGTGCGGTTGCCACCTCTTCGGCGGCACGATCGATACCGCGTACGCCAAGGCGGTTGGCAATATCGCCCGCATTCATAATGCCGCCACGCACCAGCGACAGATCTTCGCTGTGCGAGAGCAGCGGCGCTCCGACAATCTGCGCCTCCAACATCGCCCGTTGCATCATACCGGCAGTCGGCACGGGGCGTCCGTCATCCGAAAAGCCAACCGCACCCGCCTGCTTCAACGCGGCGAAATCGGTCAGCTCCTCGCCTTTCAGCGAACGGGTAACCGCCGCCACGGGATAAACGCGCGCATCGGCGGTCTCCGCTTTCTGCAAAATTTCCCGAATAACGGCAGGATCGTCAGCCGCAGGTGTGGTATTCGGCATACACGCGACTGCCGTCACGCCGCCTGCCGCCGCAGCGCGGCAACCCGAATGGATATCCTCTTTGTAGGTCTGACCCGGATCACGCAGGTGAACGTGCATATCGATCAGACCGGGGGCGCAAATCCAGTTGTCCGCTTGCAGAATGGCGGCATCCCCCGAAGGCAAAACGTCATCAATGGCGGTGATGATCCCGTCCTCGATCAAAATATCGGTATGCGGACGAATGCCGATCGAAGGATCGACCAACGTCGTTCCGCGGATTAAGCATTTCATCAGCTTCTCGTCCCTTTCATATTGGCGTTGATGCGTCCGTATTTCTCGGCCTCTTTCAGTTTCTTCGCCGTGCAGGAACGTGCCAACAGCAGCACTTCCTTGCCGGTCAGGCGACGCCATTGTCCGGTCGGAAGCATACCGAGCTTCAAGCCACCGATATGCGTCCGTTTCAGTCGCATCACCTCGATGCCAAGCGCTTCAAACATACGGCGGATCTGGCGGTTGCGACCTTCCTGCAGCACCACCGTCACCACCGTGCGGTCGGAGCGTTCCTCCACCACCGTGATGTCGGCCGGCAGGGTCATCTTGCCGTCCAGCTCGATGCCATCCGCAAAGCGCACCATCTGCTCGTCGGTAATACCGCCGCGAATGGTCACCCGATACTGCTTGTTGACGTGACCGGACGGATGCATCATCGCGTTGGCGAACTCACCGTCGTTGGTGAACAGCAGCAAGCCCTCCGAGTCCTTATCCAGACGCCCGATGGGATACACGCGTTCTCCGACGCTTTCCACCAGCTCTGCGACGCATTTGCGCCCCTGTTCATCGTTCATCGTCGTGACGTAGCCACGCGGCTTATTCAGCATAATGTACACCGTTTCAGCGGTCTTCTCCCCCAGTCGCTTACCGGCGACCGTAATGAGATCCTTGTACGGGTCTGCCTTATCGCCGAGCGAAGCGGCACGGCCGTTGACCTTGACCTTTCCCTCCGCGATCAGCTCCTCCGCCTTGCGCCGGGAAGCAACGCCGTAGGACGATAAAATCTTCTGTAAACGTTCCTTTGCCATGGTTTTCTCCTTTGGATATACAACATTACCATCTGCCCGCATAACGATACGCAGGCAGATGGTAACCGATACTTATTGTTCTTTCTTCTCGCGATGAGCCGCCGTGATGTCGTTGATCACGTCCACCAGCTTGTCCACCGTACCGGGGATCAAGCTGATCACCGCATCGTACGCGTCCGGGTTGGACTTGATGGGCTGGACGCTCACCTGACCGTTGCGAACGACGAGAAACGCCAACGGCACGACGTGGATGCCCGCACCGCTGCCACCGGCAAAGGTGGCATTCTTGCTCAACTGGTCGGCACCGCCGCCAAGCAAGCCGCAAGTGATACGGGAAACGGGAATGAGGGTCACGCCGTCAATGACCAACGGGGTGCCGATTACCGTATCCGCCGAAACCATTTCACGCACCTTTTCCATCGAGATGCCAAGCAGCTCCTGCACTTCTTTAGCCATTGTTTAGTCCTCCTTATTTTCTTCGATCAGATCCTCGAGCGTCGGCTCGGGGGGATATTCGGGCATCGCGTCTTCTTCCGCCACCGTGCCGTCCTCCGGCAGATCGGGAAGCTGTTCCAGCGTTTCCATACTGAAGCAACGCAGGAAATTCTTGGTGGTGCCGTACAGCAACGGGCGACCGGGCATTTCCAGACGTCCGCATTCTTCGATCAGACCCTTGAGCATCAGCGTCTGCATAACGGCGGAGCAATCGACGCCGCGGACCTGCTCGATACGCGAACGGGTGACCGGTTGGTTATACGCCACGATGGCCAGCACCTCCATGGCCGCCTGCGACAGCGGCGTGTTGCGGCGAAGGTCCATCGCACGGCGGACGTAGGACGCGTAGTCACGCGCCGAGCAAAACTGATACGCGCCGTCCAGCTTCACCATCGTGATACCGCCGCCACGCTTCCGATATTCTTCCATCAGTTCATCGGCAACCGCCTCGGTGATGTTTTTCTCCATTTCAATGGCCTCTGCCAGCCGTTCGAGCTCCACCGGCTCTCCGCTGGCAAACAGCACCGCTTCAATCGCGGATTTATACAGTTTCTTCTCCATCGATCGATGTTACCTCCATTTCGTATTCCTCGCCCTCTTGATAGTCACCGGTCATCGCGACCTCCATCTCGGCACCGCTGCCGCTGACGCAGACACGCTTGACCTTAATCAATTCCAGCAGCGCCAGGAAGGTGGCGACCAGCTCGGATTTGCTTTCTGCGTGTTCAAAAAGGGATTGATAGCGGATACGTTTCCGCCGGTACAGATTACGCAACACGACCGTGATACGGGAGGAAACCGACACGATCTTGCGCGTGACGATGTTGCGGATGGATTGCTCCGGCGGCGGAAGCTGCCGACGCTTGCGACCGGCAGCGGCCAACAACGCATCCAGCAGCACCTCCTTCGGGTGCACACGGCGGTAGGTCTGATCCGGTTCGATCTCCTCCGCCTCGCGGATGAAAAGGTCAGCGCCGATGTTCCGCGCCGCCAGCAGGCGAGCGCATTCCTTGCAGAGCTGATAGCTGATCAGTTCCTCGGACAGCTGCTGCTTGAGCTGCTCGGTCTCCTCGTGCTTGGGCAGCAGCATAGTCGATTTGATATACACCAGGCGAGCCGCCATATCCAGAAATTCACTGGCGATCTCCATATCCACCGCCTGCATCATATGGATGGTGTCCATATACTGCTGCAGCAGCTCCGCAATGGGAATGTCATAAATATTCAGTTTATTCTTTTGCACCAGCTGAAGGAGCAGATCGAGCGGTCCTTCGAAGTTGGGCAATTTGTAGGAAATGGCATCCATACGGGGAAATCTCCTTAAAACAGATTCGGCAAGCCGGACAGCAAGCAGAGCAGCCCGCCGATGGAATGGCGCAGCAGCGCCAAGGGACGATCCAGCACATCGGTCAGCAGAAGCGCCATCAAAATCCAGGTGAAATAACGGCTGTAGCGTTCCAGCGTCCACAGCCATTTATCCGGCAGAAACGCACCGAAGATACGGGAGCCGTCCAGCGGATGAATCGGCAGGAGGTTGAACACCGCCAAGCCGATGTTGATCCCGGCAAAAACCTCCACAAAGATCGGATAAAGAAGCTCCATCCAAAACGGAACGGCTTCGCGATAATAGATCGCATCCTCGGCAACCATACCGCCGCTGAGCAACACCAGCAAACGGAAGATGAGCAGCGACAGCCACGCCATCAGCAGATTGGACAGCGGCCCTGCCAGCGCGGTGATCGCCATTCCGGTCTTCGGGCGGACTTTGCGGAAATTGTAGGGATTGATCGGCACGGGGCGGGCATAGCCGAAGCCAAACAGCACCAGCAGGATCGTCCCGATCGGATCGAGATGGCGCAGCGGATTGAGGGTCAGCCGCCCTTGCCATTTGGCGGTGCGGTCGCCCAGCCAATACGCCGCCAGGCCATGCGCGCATTCGTGCAGCGGCAGCATCAGAAAAACCAGCGCCGCATACGAAATCAACATCGCGAGTACCAGCCACCACGAAAGCGAGCCGGCGTTTCGCAACAAATTCAACAACATATCGTTTCACCTTAAAGCACATAATGGGTCAGTATACGAAGTATTATAATATATTTTTTAGAAATATACAAGAGGATTTCGCAAGGATTTTTCGCCTATTTTGCATTTTTTATGCGCTTTGAAAAAATATTCCAAGAAAATTCAAAAAAACGCTTGATTTTCGCAGATGTTTCTGTTACAATAACTTGCGAGTCTTTTAGGATATGTCCGATTGCAAGGAGGTGCCTTCACCATGGCAAAATGTGATATTTGCGGTAAGAGCGTTGCATTCTCGATGCAGGTCTCTCACTCTCACAGACGCAGCAACCGTACTTGGAAGCCGAACATCAAGCGCGTCAAGGCGGTCGTCAACGGTACGCCGAAGCGTGTTTATGCTTGCTCCCGTTGCCTGCGCTCGGGTAAAGTGACCCGTGCTATCTAATTACCGGAAGAATACGGTGTGACCGATCGGTCACACCGTTTTTCTTTTGCTTGCAAACAAAAAAAACGCGTTCGTCACCGTTTGGTAACGAGCGCGTTTTGTCTTTTACAGAAGCATGGAAAGATGGGATTCAAACAACACACCGTCGTTGCGATCGGTCGGATGCGCAACCGTATCGGTCAGCGATGCCTGCAGGAAGTCGGACGCAAGCGACACCGCCTGCGCCGGGGTCATACCGCGGCACAGACCGCCGCACAGCACCGCCGCCAGCAGGTCGCCCGTGCCGGAATAGCTTCCGCCGATACGGGGGTGAATATCCGCAGAAACGGTGTCGCCGTCCACTGTGAGATTGACGACGTTTTGACGCCAAGCAATTCCCGTGATGACCGCAAAGCGCGGACCTTCGGCGCATAGGCGGCGACCAAGCTCCGCCACGCGGTCGAGGTAATCCTCTTCCTCACAACCGGCAGTCAGCTTCGCATAGTCCTCGCCCAGCAACAAGCAGGCCTCCGTCAGATTGGGGGTGATTCCCGTGGCGGTACGCGCCAGTTGACCGATGCGGTCGCATAACTCCGGAGAAAATCCCGGATAACGCTCACCATTATCCCCCATGATCGGGTCTACAAGCAGGAACGTATCCTGCGTTCGGAACGCATCCAAAAAGCGTTCGATCTCGCCGACCTGCTCTTGTCCCGTCATAAAACCGCAGGTGATACCGTCAAACGAGGTGCCGGCTTGCTTCCACTCGCGGATGTAATCGTCGATCACGGGGCGATAATCCGACACCGTGAAGGACGGATAGCCCGTCTGGTTGGTCAGCACTGCCGTCGGCAACGCCACCGGCTGTACCCCCATCACCGAAAGAACGGGTATGGAAGCGGTCAATGAGCACCGTCCCAAGCCGGACAGGTCGTTGATCACCGCTACGCGTTTCATCGGATCTCCCCCTTTCTCCAAAAATCTTGGTACATTATACATCATTCCCATAGACAATTCAAGTATTTTTCTTTACAACAGAAGCAAAAAGGCGTATAATGATAGCGAACTTTTCGCAAAGAGGGCGATTTTATGACGGTGGATATCGGTGCCGTTTTCCAACAACTGATCCTTTTGTTTCTGATTATGGCGGTCGGCTACGGAGCCAACAAGGCCGGCGTGCTGACGCATGAACTGACGCGCGGATTCTCGCGTCTGGTGTTGAGCGTGACCATGCCGGCGTTGCTGCTCTCCTCCGTCATCAACGTCAAAAGCGATAAATCGACCGGTGAGATCCTGTGGCTGTTCGGCATCACGCTGATCGTCTACGCCATCCTCATCGTTTGCGGCTTCGTGGTGCCGTTTCTGCTGCGCATCAAGCCGTCGCAGGTTGGCGCTTACCGCTATATGACCGTGTTCACCAACGCCGCCTTTATGGGCTTCCCGGTGATTTCCGCCGTTTTCGGAGAAAAGGCGATGTTCTACGCCATGCTGTTCCAGCTGCCGTTTAATCTGCTGGCGTATACCTTTGGTATCTGGCTGATCGCCGGAAAAGAAGCCAAGCTCTCCGCCAAGCGTATCTTGCTCAATCCCGGCTGTCTGGCGGCGGTCGCGGCGTTGCTCATTTATCTGTTGCAAATTCCGTTCCCTGCAGCTGTGGAGGGTACGGTGGACCTGCTGGGGCAGATTATCACGCCGGCCAGTATGCTGATCATCGGTTCAACACTCGCCGGTATGTCGGTCAAGCAGGTGTTTTCCAAATGGAAGCTCTATCCATTCTCCCTGATCACCAATATTTTGCTCCCGATGGCGGTCTTTTGCCTGCTGCGACTGTTCGTGACCGACGAGATGATGCTGTACGTAGCGGTCGTCATTGCAGCCATGCCGGTTGCGACCAATTCCACCATGATCAGCCACCAATACGGCGGCGATGCCGAGACCACCTCGGCCGGTGTTTTCCTCTCAACAGCGCTTTCGATCGGCACGATACCGCTGGTGGTATGGTTGATGCAGGTTTTCAACTGAAAAGGCAATATACTTTACAAGCGAGGTGAGGTTATGCGGATACCCGACGAGGTACGGCAAGCCGTCACACAACTGAATAATGCCGGCTTTGAAGCGTATCCGGTCGGCGGTTGCGTTCGCGATCTGCTTCGCGGCAAGCAACCGCACGATTGGGATATCACCACCTCGGCTCTTCCCGAGCAGACGGCGGCGATTTTTGCAGAGGATCGAACCATTCCGACCGGTCTGCAGCACGGGACGCTGACGGTGCTCAAAAACGGTATGCCGCTGGAGATCACCACCTACCGCGTAGACGGCGATTACGCCGATGGGCGGCATCCCGATCGGGTGACCTTCACCCGTTCACTGACCGAGGATCTGGCACGGCGCGACTTTACGATCAACGCTATGGCGTTGGATATCCAAAACGGCGTGGTTGACCCGTTTTTTGGTCAAGAGGATTTGAAAAACGGCGTCATTCGCTGCGTCGGAGATCCCGATAAACGGCTGACCGAGGATGCGCTTCGGCTGTTACGCGCGTTGCGATTTTCCTCCGTTCTCGGCTTTACGATCGAGCCGCAAACCGCTGCCGCCATCCGCCGCCACAAGGAGCGACTGGCGCTGGTTTCCGCCGAGCGTATTACCGAGGAAATGACCAAGCTGCTCTGCGGCGGCAACGTCGAAAACGTTCTGACAGAATACGCCGATGTGGTGACGTTTTTAATTCCCGAAATCTCCCCCTTGATTGGTTTTGAACACCATCATCCCTATCATATTTACGATGTTTTTACCCACACAATCAAGGCGGTTTCTGCGATCAAGCCGATTCCCGAGCTCCGCTGGGCGATGCTGTTGCACGATATTGGAAAGGCGGAAACCTTTACAATGTCGGAAGACGGTATCGGGCATTTTTACAAGCATACCGCCAGAAGTACCGCACTCGCGACCGACGTTTTGCGACGCTTTCGGTTCAGCGGCAAGCAGGTCGAGCGGATCTTGCTGTTGGTGAAGCACCACGACCTGCCGTTTGAGGATGACGAGCGGCTGCTGCTCAAGCGTTTGCGTGTGCTTGGTGAGGAAGTGTGCCTGCAACTGCTGGAGTTGCAAGATGCCGATTGCCTGGCACAAGCCCCCTCCCTTCGCTATCGCCTGGACGAGCATCAGGTCATACGTGAGCGGTTGCGCAACCTCTGTGAAAACGAGGCCTGCTTCACGCTGAAGGATCTTGCGATCAACGGAAACGATCTCGCCGCCCTCGGCATTCCGCCCGGACCGCCGATCGGGCGCATGCTGGAGAAGCTGCTGGAGGCGGTTATGGAAAAGCGGGTGGAGAATACCCGTGAAGCCTTGATAAACCTTGCAAAAAACGAAAAGTGAGTAGCAGCTGCTACTCACTTTTTTGCTTTGTTTTTGCAGATATCCTGCAACGGACAGGTCGCACATTTCGGCGAACGCGCCGAGCAAACGTCCCGACCGAACAACACCAAGCGATGACAAAAATCGTTGCTCTCCTCAGGTGGCAGCACCGCACGCAGCTGCTGTTCCACCTTAACGGGAACTTCTCCTTCCGCCAAGCCGAGGCGGTTGGTGATGCGGATGCAGTGGGTATCGGTCACCACGGCCGGCTTGCCGTACACGTCCCCCACCACCAAATTGGCGGTTTTGCGACCGACGCCCGGCAGTTTGGTCAGTTCCTCCACCGTATCCGGAATGATGCCGGCGTAATGCTCGACCAGCAGGCGGCTGAGTTCCACCAAATCCTTGGATTTCGTCTTATAAAAGCCGCAGGAATAGATGAGTTTTCCGACTTCATCCACGTCTGCTTTTGCCATTTCGTACATGGTCGGATACCGTTCAAACAGCGCCGGCGTCACCAGATTGACGCGGGCATCGGTGCATTGAGCGGACAAGCGGGTAGCAACCAGCAGTTGCCACGCCGAGGAATAGTTCAGCGAGCAGATCGCCTCGGGATACAGTTGTTTCAGCCGTTCCACAGCAAGAACGGCACGTTGCTTTTTGGTCATACGGTTTCCCCTCCGTTTCCGATTCATTTTACCATTTCGCCTCTTTTTTGTCAATTTTTTCGGAAAATCCGTTTTCCCCCTTGCGAAAAAAACGGAAATAGGTTATGATAGCAGTGTATATTTTTCTTTTTAAAAGGAGTGTCCGATTATGTACGAGAATATGATGGATTCCATCGGCTTTGTGAAGGCAGTCGATCCCGCCGTCGGAGAGGCGATGGAACGCGAACTCGGCCGTCAGCGCCGCAATCTGGAGCTGATCGCTTCGGAGAACATTGTCTCCCCTGCCGT
>JAFOFS010000053.1 GCA_017387165.1 Clostridia bacterium | reverse complement strand
GGTCTTTCCCAGCAGCATAAACACCTGCCGGAGATGCAGCTGATCCCGGGTCTTGCTCGTCCGCCGGTCTTCTGCCCGATCGTGGCGGATTATCCCTGCGGTATGCTGGTCACCTTGCCGCTTCCGGCTGAATTGCTGGGGAAGAAGACCACCGTTTCCGAATTGCGCGATCTGTTCGCTTCGCATTATGCAGGCAGCAAGCTTGTCCGCGTGATGCCCGAAACCGCCGATCCGATGCTCGGCGCAAACAATCGCTCCGGCTGGGACGGTATGGAGATCTTCGTGTACGGCAACGACGACCGCCCGGTGGTGGCCTCTCGCTTTGATAACCTCGGAAAAGGCGCGTCGGGCGCTGCGGTTCAATGTATGAATATTGCCCTCGGTCTGGATGAAACGACCGGCTTGTGTGTGGAGGAATAACCTATGATCAAAACAGTTAACGGCGGCGTTTGCGCCCCGATCGGTTTCAAAGCGGCGGGTGTGCATTGCGGCGTCCGCAAGAATAAAAGCAAGCGTGACCTGGCGCTGATCGTCAGCGACGCGCCCTGCGCCGCGGCGGCGGTGTACACCACCAATCTGGTGAAGGGCGCTCCGATCGACGTGACCCGCAAGAATATCGCAGACGGCAAGGCGCAGGCGATCATCTGCAACAGCGGCAACGCCAACACCTGCAACGCCGACGGCATCGAGGTCGCGGAGAAGATGTGCGCTCTGGTCGAAGAGGCGATCGGTATTCCGGCCACCGACGTGGTGGTTGCCTCCACCGGCGTCATCGGTCAGCCGCTGGATATCACCCCGATTCAAAACGGTATGCCGGCTCTGGTTGCCGACCTGTCGGAGGACGGCAGCCAACGCGCCGCCGAGGGGATTATGACCACCGACACTCGCCTCAAGGAAATTGCGGTGGAATTTGAGGTCGGCGGTAAGACCTGCCGTATGGGCGGCATTGCCAAGGGCAGCGGTATGATCCATCCGAATATGGCGACCATGCTGGTGTTTATCACCACCGACGCCGCCATCGACCCGACCCTGCTTGACCGCCTGCTGCGCGGCGACGTGCAGAATTCGTTCAATATGGTCAGCGTGGACGGCGACACCTCCACCAACGACACGGTGGCGATTCTCGCCAACGGTCGCGCAGGAAACCCGACCATCACCGCCGAGGGCGCAGACCTCGACGCGTTTGCCGAGGCGCTTGCCGCGGTGACCACCTACCTCTGCCGCTGCATCGCCAAGGACGGCGAAGGCGCGACCAAACTGCTGGAGTGCCGCGTGAGCGGCGCCGCCACCCACCTGACCGCCAAGACGGTCGCCAAAGCGGTTATCTGCTCCTCGCTGCTGAAAGCGGCGATGTTCGGCGCAGACGCCAACTGGGGGCGTGTGCTGTGTGCCATCGGCTACAGCGGCGCGGTGCTGGACGTCACCAAGATCGACGTCGCCTTTGCCTCGACCAAGGGGCGCATTGAGGTGTGCCGTAACGGCGCCGGCATCCCGTTCTCGGAGGAGACCGCCAAGGAAATCCTGCTGGAGGACGAGATCCTCATTGAGATTCATTTGAACGACGGTGAAGAAAAAGCCACCGCATTCGGCTGTGATCTGACTTATGATTACGTCAAGATCAACGGCGACTATCGTACCTGAGGAGAAAGACTATGGAATTTGAAAACGTCAAGTTAAATAACGCCCAGCGCGCCCGTGTGCTGGTGCATGCGCTTCCGTATATTCAGCAGTACACCGGCAAGATCATCGTGGTCAAGTACGGCGGTAACGCCATGGTCAACGAGGATCTCAAGACCGCGGTGATGCGCGACGTGGTGCTGCTGTCGCTGGTCGGCGTTAAAGTGGTGCTGGTGCACGGTGGCGGTCCGGAAATTTCGGAGATGCTGCAGCGCGTCGGTAAGCAGTCGCAGTTTGTGGACGGCCTCCGCGTCACTGACGAGGAAACCGCCGAGATCGTGCAGATGGTGCTGTCCGGTAAGGTGAACAAATCGCTGGTGCGCCAGATTGAAAGCATCGGCGGCAAGGCGATCGGCCTGTCGGGCGTGGACGGCGGTATGATCCGTGCGAGCGTCAAAGACGAACGCCTCGGCTACGTCGGTGAGATCGAGGAGGTCAACGCCGACATCATCCGCGACACGCTGGATCGCGGCTATATTCCGGTGGTGTCCACCGTCGGCTACGACAACGATGGCCACGTGTACAACATCAACGCCGACACCGCGGCGGCGGCCATCGCTGCCGACCTGAAGGCGGAGAGTATGATTGCGATGACCGATATCAGCGGCTTGCTGCGGGATAAGGACGACCCCGATTCGCTGATTCCGGTCGTGGACACCAAGGACGTGCCGTCGCTTATCGACCAGGGCATCATCAGCGGCGGTATGCTGCCGAAGGTGCAGTGCTGTGTGGATGCGATCAACGGCGGCGTCAACAAAGTCTTTATCATCGACGGCCGCGTGCCGCACTCCATTCTGATTGAAACGTTGACCAGCGAAGGTCTGGGCACTATGTTTGTGTGAGGGACTATGAATACTGCAGAACGCGACCTTGCGTATATTGAACATACTTACAACCGCTTTCCGCTGACCATCGTGTCCGGACACGGATCTGTCGTGACCGACGATGCGGGACGGGACTATATCGATTTCGGCACCGGTATCGCGACCAACACCTTTGGCGTGTCCGATCCCGTGTGGCTGCAGGCGGTGACCGAACAGGCCGCCACGGTGCAGCACACCTCCAATCTGTTTTACAGTGAACCGTGCGCCACGCTGGCGGAAAAGCTCTGCGCTCGCACCGGTTTGAAAAAGGTGTTTTTCTGCAACTCGGGCGCCGAGGCGAACGAAGGCGCGATCAAGATCGCCCGTAAATACGCCTCCGACCGCGGCAATGCCGCGCCGACCGTCGTGACGCTGAAAAACAGCTTCCACGGTCGCACCGTCACCACGCTTGCGGCAACCGGACAGGACGTCTACCACACGCATTTCGGGCCGTTTCCGGAGGGCTTTGCGTACGCCGAGGCGAACGACCTTGCCGACACGCTGGAGAAGCTCTCCGCCCCCGATGCGTGTGCCATTTTAATGGAAATGGTGCAGGGGGAAGGCGGTATCAATGTGCTGGATACCGCGTACGTACAGGCGGTCGCCGC
>JAFOFS010000052.1 GCA_017387165.1 Clostridia bacterium | reverse complement strand
GCTCACGCGTTCACACCTTACCCCCTTAGAAAATTTCGGTCTCGTCCTCGTCGGGATCGAAATCGGTGTTCGGATCGTTGGGATCCGGCTGCTCGGGATCGGTCGGCTCCTCCTCGCCGATCACCTCGGTCATCAGCTCGCGGATGGTGTCGATCTCCGCCTGCGTGATGCCGACGCTCAGCATAAACGCCTCGCACGCCTCGGCAAAGGTGCCGTCCGGCGCGTAGGTCTGGATGCCGTTGTACATCTTATCCACTTCATTCATCAGGTGCGTCACGTTGGCGCCGTTGCCGCCGATGCGGCCGAGGAAGGACAGCTCGTATTCCATATACAGGTCAGTCTTGGACACGCCGCACAGACCCTCGATCAGGAACAGGATGGTGCCGGTACGGTCGCGACCGACCGAGCAATGCACCACGATCGGATAGTTATCCTCATCCGCAAAGGCGCGGATCTCGGCGCGGAGCGCATCCTGATAGGCGGCCGCAAGAATACCGGAGGTGGTATTGTAATAGTACGGACCGCTGTAGTTGATGTAGTTGATGGTGTTCCCCAGCACCGAAGCGCCTGCCGTGCCTTCGCCCGGGGTACGGACGTCCAGCTCGGTCTTGATACCCAGCACGGTCAGCATCTGATACAGACCGTCCTCGGTGATGGTATCCAGCGTCGCGGTGCGGTACACCATACCGTACTTCAGTCGGGTGTTCTCACCCGTCGCGTAGCCACCGATATCACGGGCGTTGTCCACACCGCCGATGGTCAGCGTGCGGATGGTGTCCTCGGTGACAAAGCTGCGGGTCTCGGTTGCAAAGCCGCCTGCCGTTACTTTCCAGTAATAGGTAGTCGCCGGCAGGAGGTTGACCAATACGTACTCGGTGGAGGTGGTGGTGTGCACCATCTCGTCGGAGAAATCCGCCTTGGTCGCCACGTGTACCTGATAGGAGGCGAAGTCCTCGGTGGCGGTCCAGCGGAGAAGCAGCGGATCGCGATGGAACTGTTCGGTTCCGTTCTGGAGCTCATCGCCTTTCAGAGCGTACGGATCGTAGTCGATCACCAGCGCTTCCACCTGCTCGCTCGGACCCATGGCGGTGACGCCGTCAGCCGGAGCCAGCACCATCAGTCCCTCGATCAGCAGCAGCTTATGACGAAGCAACAGCATATCGCCCGCGTTCACTTCACCGTCGTTGTTCAAATCCGCGCCGAGCATTGCCGACTCGGAAAGAGCGGTCTGATGCGACAGATAGCGCTGCAGCATTACCACGTCGCAAACGTCGATCTCAGCGGTGTCGCCGACTTCACCGACGCGATAGATGATCACCTTACGCGTGTACTCGCGATTGTACTTGCTGTACACCAGAGTGTGGGTACCGATGGTGGTATACACGTCGCCCTGGTTGTAGGTCACGCCGTCAATGGTAACGGTTTCGGCATCGGTGATGGTATACGAACCGCCGTCCGCATCGACAATCACCGTTTCCGTGAACTTGGGATTGTCAAAGTCGAACTCGCTGTAAACCGCGCCGTTCACGACGTAGAAGGTGTAGTCCTCGGTAACGCGGACAGAGGGGGCATCGCCGGTGGTACAGGCATAGGTACCGGCCTTGATGACAACGGTCGCGCTTTCGGTCGCCGGGGACAGATTCGTGCCCGGAATCTGGAAGAACATACCGTTTTTCGGCTCGGCACGCTGCATCTCGGCGGTGTAAGCCACGCCGTCAACCTCATAGACAAGGTCTGCCCACTTGGTCGTCCACGACTTACCGATCACGGAAACCGCGCCGTACGGAGCAACGTACATATTCCAGTTCGCGCCGTTGATCTTCGATACGTCGCTCATCTTTTCAAAGGTGATATCCACAACGAAATCGGCCGGAGGCGGATCACGCCACAGATCGTCATTATAAATATAGAAAGTATAATCGTTTGCCACGATCAGACCGCCGTTGCCGTTCTGTTCGTAGTATTCGCCGGCTTTCACGGTGATCTTCGCATAGGTGGTTTCGGATGCCACCATCGTAAACTTCAGGTCGCCCAGGAACAAGTTGTTTCCGCCGCCATTCTTCAACACCATGGTGAGCTCGGTGTTGTCGTTGACGATGACCGGCACGTCCGTGTAAATCGTTTCCCAAGCCGGACCGGGCAAGGTCGCGAGATCG
>JAFOFS010000051.1 GCA_017387165.1 Clostridia bacterium | reverse complement strand
TCCTTGCGGATGCGGCGCAGCTCGTTGATAAACTGCGCGTTGTGGCAGATCGCCTCGTGCGAGTCGGCGGCCTCCTCAAACACAGGCACCAGCTCGGGCGGCAGGAAGCTGCCGCCGTATTCCCCGAAGTAGCCCTTATCGTCGGGATACTCTTTCAGATAGTTGTCGAAATCCTTATACTTGTTCATTTGCAGACTTCCTTTCCAATAAAAAAACCTGTCCCATGCATCACACGGGACAGGAAAAATTCCTGCGGTACCACCCGGCTTCGACCGACGACGCGGTCGCACCTTTCCATCCGTTAACGGGGATGACACGTCGCACCTACTGAAAGCCACGCTTCGTTCGGCTTGCCCTCGCAGGTCCATTCGCCCCGTTCGCCTTTACCGCACTTTCACCAAACGGCGGCTCTCTGAAAAAGCAAGGTCGGGGGTACTTCTCCTGCTCATCGGTTTTCTACATTATAGTCCTGTCAAAGTGGTTTGTCAAGAACATTTCTGAAAATCACAAAAACAGTAAACGCATCAGCAATAAGCCTGCCACTCCGGGTAATCCGAGCAGCATCGCGACCCCACCGGTCAGCCAGCCGAGACCGAGGGTCACCCCCGTGAACACCCCTGCAACGTTGACGGCCGCCAACGCGCAAAGCCCCTGCAGCGCAGTGGAAAGCAGCCGCCGCAGCGGTTTTCCCTCGCGGCCGTACGCGATCAGCAGCGCCAGCGCCGCTCCGCCGCCGAGGAGGGACAACAGCACGATGCTCCCGACACTCATAAGGCACCTCTCATTCCAGACACCGCAGCCGCGCCGCACGCAGATTTTGCTTGCGCGCCAGCGTCAGCAGATGCCGCTGACGGGCGTCCAGCGCCTCCATTTCGTAGATGCACGCCTCAATGAGATCCGCATCCCGTTCCCACGCAAACCGACTGCGCACCAATTCCATCTGCTGATGTACCTCCGCCAACGCGTCCTCGATGCCGGTGTCCGGCGTCGGCTCGCGCAGCAGCTCGCTTTTCAGCCGTGAAAAAAACATATCCCTCTCACCTCGTCCTCTGCATTTGTATGTGCAGTATGGGCGGAATATGAGAGGGATAATCGGTTTTCAGAAATAAAGATAGAGGTTGCACTTGAGCATACCGTTGTACAGCTTGCGGCGCTTGTTGGCCGGTCGTCCGAACAGCTTCTCGAAATCCTCTTCGGGGCTGATGATGCCGTAGCTCCAGCCGCTCTTGGGGACAAACACCCGTCCCATCGTGCGGATGACCGCCTGCGCGGCGGCTTTATCTCCCAGACGCTCGCCGTACGGCGGATTGCACAGCACCACGCCGCTGTCTCCGATCGGTTTCCATTCGCGCAGATCGCGGCAAGCGGTCTGTAAACGATCACCGACTCCGGCCTTGACCGCGTTTTCGCGGCACAGCCGCAAGGCGGCCTCGTCGATATCGCTGCCGACCAGCAGAGTTTTGGCGTCTGCCAGTTCCAGCTCACGCGCTCGCTCCCGTTCGGCGGTCCACACCGCCTCGGGCAGGGAATCCCAGCTTTGCGCCACGAAACGGCGGCGAATGCCGGGGGCGATCCGCGCCGAGGCGAGTCCGGCCTCGATCAACAACGTACCCGAGCCGCAGCAAGGATCCACCACCTGCTCGGCGCGACGCACCCGCATCACGTCGCCGATGGCGGCGGCCAGCGTTTCCTTGATGGGGGCTTCCATCGCGTTTTGACGGTAGCCGCGCTTGTGCAGACCGGCGCCGGTGGTGTCCAGCAGAATGCTGACCTGATCTTTCAAAATGGTGACCTGCACCTGAAACACCGAGCCGGTCTCCTCAAACCAATCGACGCGGTAGGCGGTCTTTAAGCGTTCGACGATCGCCTTCTTGACGATGGCCTGACAATCGGGGACGCTGTGCAGGGTGGAATTCAAGGACCAGCCCTTGACGGGGAACGCATCGGTCTTGCCGATGAGCGATTCCCACGGAAGCGCTTTGACTCCTTGAAACAGCTGCTCAAAGGTGACAGCAGAAAACTGCCCCATCAGGATCTGAATGCGTTCCGCATAGCGAGAACCGATGTTGGCGCGGGCGAGCATCGCCTCATCCCCCTCAAACAGCACCCGTCCGTTTTCGGGACGCACGTTGGCGGCGCCCATCCGCTTGAGTTCATCCCCCAAAATGCCTTCGATGCCGAACAGGCAGGGGGCGCAAAAAGTAAAATTCATAGTCTTCTCCGTTTCTTCTCGACGTTTTCCTTTCTTACTGTACCGCATTTTGGCGAATTTCGCAAGACCTAATGATTTTTTTTATAAATTTTCGAGAATAAGC
>JAFOFS010000050.1 GCA_017387165.1 Clostridia bacterium | reverse complement strand
ACGTGCTGGCCACCATTGAAGACCGCTTGGTGTGGTACAACAAGGGTGTGCAAAACGGTCGCGTGGATGCCCGCATCGTGGATGCGTTGAACGAAATGATCCGCGATTGCAACGCGGCGGGCGGCAGTATCTGGGCGCAGTCCTGCTATCGCGATTACTACACCCAGGAGGTGCTGTACGACCGCGAGGTGCAGAGCTTTATCAACCGCGGTTATTCCCGCGCCGAGGCGGAGATCGAAGCCGCCAAATGGGTCAAACGCCCCGGTCAGAGTGAACACAATACCGGTCTGGTGGTGGATTTCAACAACTGTGACCACAGCTTTACCGACACCTTTGCTCACCGCTGGCTGGAGGAGCATTGCGCCGAATACGGCTTCATTCTGCGTTTCCCCGAGGGAAAAGAGGACGTGACCGGCGTCGTATTTGAATCATGGCACTACCGCTACGTCGGCGTCGAAGCGGCGACCGAGATGATGCGTGACGACCTCACGCTGGAGGAATATTGTGAAAAATACGGTTATTGATCGCCCGACCGTGACGGTGATCGGCGGCGGTCTGGCCGGCTGTGAAGCGGCTTGGGCGCTGGCGGAACGCGGTGTTCCCGTGCGTCTGATCGAGATGAAACCGCATCGTCGCAGTCCGGCGCACCGCACCGATGAATTGGCGGAGCTGGTCTGCTCCAATTCGCTGAAGGCGGCGCGTATCGACAGTGCGGCCGGTCTTTTGAAAGAGGAGATGCGCCGCCTCGGCTCGGTCTGCCTGCAAGCGGCGGACGAAAGCCGCGTGGACGCCGGCGGTGCGCTGGCGGTGGATCGCGATCTGTTTTCGGCAGGGGTATCCCGTCGCATCCACGCGCATCCGCTCATTACGGTGGAACACCGCGAGGTGACCGCCATTCCTGCAGAGGGTCCGACCATCGTGGCCAGCGGTCCGCTGACCTCGGATGCGTTGGCGGAGGATATCGCCTGTCTGTGCGGCGGCGGTCTGCATTTTTACGATGCGGCGGCGCCCATCGTGACCGCGGCAAGCGTCGATCCCGAGCGGTCGTTTTGCGCTTCACGCTACGACAAAGAGGATTCGGGAGCAGGCGATTACATCAATTGCCCGTTGAATAAAGAAGAATACGAGGCCTTCCACGCCGCCTTGGTGACCGCCGAGATCGCGCCGCTGCACGATTTCGATGCCGGCGCGCCGTCGGTGTACGAGGGCTGTATGCCGATTGAGGTGCTGGCGAAACGCGGCGCGGATTCCATCCGCTTCGGCCCGATGAAGCCGGTCGGTCTGCGAGATCCCCGTACCGGTCACCGCCCGTGGGCGGTGCTGCAGCTGCGCGCCGAAAACGCGGAGCGTACGCTGTACAATCTGGTGGGCTTCCAGACCAATCTGAAATTCGGTGAGCAAAAGCGGGTGTTCGGGATGATTCCGGCGCTGGCCAATGCCGAATTCGTGCGGTACGGCGTGATGCACCGCAACACCTTTCTCCGCTCCCCCGAACTGCTGACGAGCGGTTTCCGCTTCCGTGAGCGTGCGGACCTGTGGTTTGCCGGTCAGATGACCGGTGTGGAGGGATATATGGAATCGGCGGCTTCGGGGCTGATGGCCGGTATCAACTGCGCCCGTATGCTGGAGGGATTGCCCGAGCTGACGCTGCCGACCACCACCATGATCGGGGCGCTGTCGGCGTATATTGCCGCCCCCAACGTGAATTTCCAGCCGATGGGTGCCAACTTCGGTATCCTGCCGCCGCTGACCGACCACATCCGCGATAAACGGGAACGGTATGCGGCGCTGGCCGCCCGCGGCTTGAACGATTTAGATGCACACCTTAAGGAGTTTTGATTATGCTGACATTGGATAAAGTTTACCACGCGTCGTTTGTGCTGAAACCGGTCATTCGTCGCACCGACCTCATTCTCGCCCCCAACCTTTGCCCGGGGACCGAGATTCACCTGAAGACCGAAAATCTGCAGATTACCGGCTCGTTTAAGGTGCGCGGCGCGTACTACAAAATGTCCCAGCTGACCCAGGAGGAGCGGTCGCACGGCGTGGTCGCTTGCTCGGCAGGCAACCACGCGCAGGGTGTGGCGCTGGCTGCCACGCGCAACGGCATTTCCTCCCTGATCTGCCTGCCTGCCGGCGCCCCCATCTCCAAGGTGGAGGCGACCCGTCGCTTCGGCGCGCAGATCGAGATGGTTCCCGGCGCCTACGACGATGCGTACGCACGCGCGCTGCAGCTGCGTGACGAGAAGGGATATACCTTCATCCACCCGTTTGACGACGAGGAGGTCATCGCCGGTCAGGGCACCATCGGTCTGGAACTGCTGGAACAGCTGCCGGACGCGGATGCGGTGATCGTGCCGATTGGCGGCGGCGGTCTGTGCGCCGGCGTGGCATTTGCCATCAAGCAGCTCAACCCCCGTTGCAAGGTGTACGGCGTGCAGGCGGCAGGTGCGCCGTCCATGCGCGATGCGCTGGTCAACGGCGAGATCGGTACCTTATCGGCGGTCAAGACCATCGCAGACGGCATTGCGGTCAAGCGCCCCGGCGATCTGACCTATGAGCTGATCAAGAAATACGTGGACGATGTGGTGACGGTTACCGACGACGAGGTGGCCACCGCCATTTTGGCGCTGATCGAACAGCAGAAGCTGATCGCGGAGGGCGCCGGCGCGGTTTCGGTCGCGGCGGCTATGTTCCATAAGGTGCCGATTGAGGGCAAAAAGGTGATCTGCCTGCTGTCCGGCGGCAACATCGACGTGACCATCCTGTCCCGCGTCATCAGCCGCGGTCTGCTTAAGACCGGCCGCAGCGCGGATATCACGGTGGCGTTGACCGACAAGCCCGGTCAGCTGTCGGCGGTGTCCAAGATTGTGTCCGATCTCGGCGGCAACGTGGTCGGCGTGTACCACGACCGTACCGAGCTGGATGCGGATATCACCGGCTGCTATTTGCGCCTCATTCTGGAAACCCGCGATCAGGCGCACGTGGACGAGATCGCCGCGGCGATCGAAGCGGCAGGCTACCACATCGTATCGAAGTAAGGAGTGTTTGTGATGTCGAAAATCGTACATACCGATACCGCCCCGGCGGCAATCGGCCCGTATTCCCAGGCGGTGGTCTGCGGCTCGCTGGTGTTCACCTCGGGACAGATCGCCATCAACCCGCAAAGCGGTCAGGTGGAAGCCACCGATATCGTCGGTCAGACCGAGCAGGTGATGAAAAACCTCGGGGAAGTGCTGACGGCGGCCGGCAGCGCGTATGAAAAAGCGGTCAAGACCACCTGCTATCTGGCGGATATGGCCGACTTTGCGGCGTTTAACGAAATTTACGGCCGTTATTTCGTCGGCAAGCCGGCTCGCTCCTGCGTGGCGGTCAAAACGCTGCCCAAAAACGTGCTGGTCGAAGTGGACGTTATTGCGGAAATTTAACGAGATGACCTCTGTCGGAAACGACAGAGGTCCTTATTTTTAATTATTTTATAAATTTTTACAAATATCACGCATTTTTTTCTTGCAATTCGAGTGGAAATTGTGTACAATATGTATTAAGTGGAATTGTATCTTGGTTAAATCTGCCCGTCTGTGGGACTTTTGATAAAAAAGGGAGAAGTGTACTATGTCTGTCAGATTGTTTCAGGGAATCGTTTATCAGATGCGCGAAGTCATCGATCGCACCATCGGTGTGGTGGATGAAACGCTCAACGTGATCGCGTGCAGCGATCTCGGCCGT
>JAFOFS010000049.1 GCA_017387165.1 Clostridia bacterium | reverse complement strand
GATCAGCGGAGCGGCATCCGGCAGCAGCAGGACGCAAACGACGGTCACGAGGATCGGGAAAACGATCTTCTCGGTACGGGAAACGGTGCGGAGTTCTTTCATCACGATCTGGCGCTCACGCTTGGTGGTCAGCAACTTCATAATCGGAGGCTGGATGACGGGGATCAGCGCCATATACGAATACGCCGCAACGGCAATTGCGCCGAGCAGGTGGGGAGCCAGCTTGGAGGTCAGGAAGATGGCGGTCGGGCCGTCGGCGCCGCCGATGATACCGATCGAGGCCGCTTCCTGTCCGGTGAAGCCCAACGCGATGGCACCGGCGAAGGTGACGAAAATACCGACCTGCGCCGCCGCGCCGAGCAGCAGGCTCTTCGGGTTGGAGATCAGCGGACCGAAGTCGGTCATACAGCCGATACCGAGGAAGATGAGCGGCGGATAAATACCCAGCTTGACGCCGAGGTAGAGGTAGTCCAGCAGACCGGCGCCGCCCTCAATCGACAGCACGCCGTCCAGAATCTCCTTGACCGTATGGTCCCCGAGGAACACCTCCGGATGGAACATATTGGCATTCGGGAGGTTGGTCAGCAGCATACCGAAGGCGATCGGGAGCAGCAGCAAAGGCTCAAACTGCTTCTTGATTGCCAAGTACATCAGGACGAAGGATACAAGAATCATGGTCAGATTCATCAATCCGTCGCCGGAGAATAAATACGTAAAGCCGGATTTCTGGAGAATGTCCAGAACGGCTTGCCACAAGACGTTAAAATCCATTCTGTCTTCTCCTCCTTAAAACGGTTTGACGTTATCCGAAGCGCCGCTGGCGCCCCAGTTACCGCGCGTGGAGGCGCGGGTAATCTTGCGAATGCGGAAATTGCCCTTGCCGAGTACGCAGGAAATGGCCGCCATAATGGCCGCCACCACCGACGGATCGGTCACCTCGGTTGTCGGAACGGGAGCCTGCGGTTTTACCGGTTCAGCCTTCGGTACAACAACCGGCTGTTCCTCTGTTTTCTCGTTATTGGAAGAATCCATCAGCTTGCCAAAAACGAAAATGATTAAGGAAAGCAGGACCAGCATTCCAAACACGATACAGACACCGGTCAAAACGGTCATCACGACCTCGCCCGTGTTCAGCCAGATAGCGCCGTTTTTATCGACGGTACCGAGCAAAACCTCCACGGCAGTCGTGGTCGTCTGTTCGGCTGTGCTTGCCAATTGTGCCATATTCATAACCACACGCTCCTCTTGGTTTTTAACATAGAAATCCAAAATACCCCATAATAAAGGTACTTACAGTATACCGCAAACGGGCAGGGATTGCAACTGTTTTCGGCAGTTTTTTTTGGATTTTTCGGCAATATGGGTTTTCTTTTGCGAGGCGTTATGCTATAATGCTGTTGAACTTTCGAAAGAAGGAGTGTCAAAATGAAATATATCGTAATTTTATGCGACGGTATGGCGGATACGCCGGTGCCGTCTTTGGGCGGAAAGACCCCGATGGAAGCGGCGCACAAGCCGCACATCGACGCCTTGGCCGCTAAAGCCGAGGTCGGCACGGCAACTTCGGTCCCGGCCGGTATGGCGCCGGGCAGCGACGTCGCCAATCTCTCCATTATCGGCTACAATCCTGCCGATTGCTACACGGGGCGTTCGCCGCTGGAGGCTGCCAACATCGGCATCGAACTGGCGGACACCGACGTTGCGATGCGTTGCAATCTCGTGACCCTGTCGGACGAGGCGTCCTATGCGGACAAAACGATGGTGGACTACTGCGCCGGCGACATCCATACCGCGCAGGCGGATCGCATCATTCAGACGCTGCAGGCGGAGCTGGGCGGCGGTGAGTTCGACTTCTACACCGGCACGGCATACCGTCATTGTCTGGTATGGCACGGCGGCACCACCGAGCTCGGCAAGATCACGCCGCCGCACGACATCAGCGGTCGCGTAGTCGGAGAGTATCTCCCCTCTCATCCTGCGGCGGCCAAGCTGCTGGACTTGATGAAAAAGAGCGAAGCGATCCTGAAGGAACATCCGGTCAACGCCGAGCGGCGCGCCGCCGGCTTGAATCCTGCCACCTCCATTTGGCTGTGGGGGCATGGGCGGCGTCCGCAGCTGCAGAATTTCAAGGAAATGACCGGTCTGAACGGAGCGATGATCTCGGCGGTCGATCTGCTGAAGGGCATCGGTCGTTTGAGCGGTATGCAGGTCTGTGAGGTCGAGGGTGCTACCGGCTACATCGACACCAACTTTGCCGGCAAGCTGGACGCGGCGGTAAACGCGCTGAAGAGCGGCGCCGATTACGCCTACATCCACATGGAAGCCCCCGACGAATGCGGTCACCGCGGCGAGGCGGAGAATAAAGTCAAGTCCATCGAAATGATCGACGAGATCGTGGTCGGACCGTTGCTGAAGCAGCTGCCCGAACTGGGAGATTTCACCATTCTGGTGTGTCCCGATCATCCCACTCCCATCGCTTGCAAGACCCACGTTTCAGATCCTATCCCCTATCTTCTCTATCGCTCCAACGACGAGCGCGACAGCGGTGTTTCCACCTTCACGGAAGCAACCGCCGCGGCGACCGGCAGGTACGAGCCGCACGCCTATGATCTCATCAAGAAAATGATCGGTTAAAAAAAAAGTCCTCACAGGAAATTCCCGTGAGGACTTTTTTATTTACTTAAAAG
>JAFOFS010000048.1 GCA_017387165.1 Clostridia bacterium | reverse complement strand
GTGGGTTCATCCTGCTCCACAACGACGGCATCCGGCTGCTCCACAAGACCGCGGGCAATCAGTTCCAATAATTCTTTCATTACCGGTACTCCTTCAAGACGCCTTAGATGCCGGCCTTCTTGAGCAGCTCTTTGACGGTATCGGTCGGCTGAGCGCCGTTCGCCATCCACTTCTTCGCCTTCTCCGCGTCGATCTTGATCTCGGACGGATTGGTCAGCGGATTGTAGGTGCCGATTTCCTCGATGAAACGACCGTCACGCGGGAAGCGGGAGTCCGCCACGACCACACGATAGAACGGAGCCTTCTTCGCGCCCATACGGCGCAGTCTGATTTTCACTGCCATAATAATTTCCTCCTAAAAATATAAATGATTTGTTTATTTATTCTACCTGACTTGGTATGAATACGAATTAAAAGCCGAAGCCCTTCGGCATACCGGGCATTCCCGCAAGGTTCATGCCGTTCGGCATCCCGCGGAAGCGCTTGGCGTTTTTGCCCGAGGTCATTTTCTTCATCTGCTTCATCATATCCTTCATCTGACGGTATTGCTTCAGCAGACGGTTGACGTCCTCCACCTTCATACCGCAGCCGGCCGCAATACGGCGCTTGCGGGACGGGTTGATGATGTCGGGATTGCGGCGTTCTTTAGCGGTCATCGAGAGAATGATCGCCTCGGTGCGGTCGATCATACGGTCGTCGATGTCCATATCCTTCACCTGCTTGGAAATACCGGGGATCATCCCGAGCATATCCTTCAGGTTGCCCATCTTTTTGATCTGGCGGAACTGGTCGAGCAGGTCGTTTAAGTCGAACTTGTTCTCCTGCATACGGCGGGCAAGCTCTTCCGCTTCCTTTTCGTCCACCTGCTCCTGCGCACGCTCGATGAGGGTCATCACGTCGCCCATATCGAGAATACGGGAGGCCATACGGTCGGGGTGGAACACCTCAAGGGCGTCCAGCTTCTCACCGGTACCGGCAAACTTGATCGGGCAGCCGGTCACCGCACGGACGGACAAGGCCGCGCCGCCGCGGGTGTCGCCGTCCAGCTTGGTCAGCATCACGCCGGTGATGCCCAGCGCCTCGTTAAACGAAGACGCTACGTTGACCGCGTCCTGACCGGTCATCGCGTCCACCACCAGCAGGATCTCCTGCGGAGCGACGGTCGATTTGATATTTTTCAACTCGGTCATCAGTGCTTCGTCAATATGCAGACGACCGGCCGTATCCAAGATCAAATAGTCGTTGCCGTGGTCACGGGCGTGAGCCACCGCTTTTTCCGCGATCTTGACCGGATCACCCTGTCCCATCTCAAAGACAGGCGTGCCGGCCTGCTCACCGACCACCTTCAACTGGTCGATAGCGGCAGGACGATAAACGTCGCAAGCAGCAAGCAGCGGACGGTGTCCCTGGCTGCGAAGCATCTTGGCGAGCTTCGCGGAGTGGGTGGTTTTACCCGAGCCCTGCAGACCGCACATCATAATGATACACGGCGGGCGGTTGGAACGCGCCAGCGGAGCCGCATCGCCGCCCATCAAGGCGGTGAGCTCCTCGTTGACAATCTTGATGACCATCTGGGACGGGGACAGGCTTTCCATTACCTTGGCGCCGATCGCCCGTTCGGTCACGGTGTTGGTAAATTCTTTGGCTACTTTGTAGTTGACGTCCGCCTCCAGAAGCGCCATCCGCACCTCGCGCATTGCTTCGCGCACGTCGGCTTCTTTCAGGACGCCGCGGGAGCGCATTTTTTTAAAAGCGGCAGAAAGCTTATCGCTCAAACCCTCAAAAGCCATCGGTGGTCAACTCCTTTCAAAAAGCGGTACGGGCAGGAAATCAATCAGCCGCCAAACGGGCAGCCAGCGAACGGATCTTTTCGACACGCAGCTCGATCTCACGGGAAACGCCCGTGTGCAGGTTGATTTCCTGAATCTCGGCGGCAGCAACGGAAATATCCGCTAAACCCGCCTGCATATCGCGGAAGCGGCGAGCCAAGCCCAACCGATCCTCCATCTCCAGCAACTGAGCCTCCGCACGCTTGATCGCGTCACGGACACCCTGCCGCGTTATGCCGGCGTTTTCCGCAATCTCGGAAAGGGACAGGTCCGCCTCGTAATACAAACCCACCATATCGCGTTGCTTATCGGTCAGCATATCGCCGTAGAAATCGAACAGGAGCGCCATTTCCATATTTTTAGCCACGAAAAATCGCCTCACTTTCGCAGAATAGTGTAAAGCAAATAACTTTACACAGATTATACAACAAAACAGCCGGTTTGTCAATAGATTTCTCGTAAAAATTTTCCCCTTTTTTATCCCCAATTTTAACCATTATGTACACCCCAAAAAACTTTTCACGCGAAATTTGCAGAAAACCTTTGCGTTTTTCGGAAAAAGGTGCTACAATACATACAGATTATCGGAAGAGAGGCATTTTTATGCTCGGAAAGACTGCGACCGTACTGGTGACCAAGCCGTACGGAAGCCGAGGTGAGGACGGGTCTGTCCGCCCGCTCAACTTCGGACACATCAAAGGTTTCACCCAAAAGGGCGGCGCGCCGCTCGACGCTTATATCATCGGTATGGAAAAGCCGGTGCACAGCTTCACCGGTCCGGTGCTGGCGGTGTTGTACCGTGAGGATCGCACCCCCGTCTGGATCGTGGCATCCCGTCGAACGGTGATGTACGAGCCGGAGCTGCGGCGGCTGCTTTCTTCGTTGGAGGCAGGACGATTCAAGCTCTCCTGCCGCTACGAGAAAAGCTGCGGCGGCGTCTTGTACACCCACATCGGCGGTGAGCGGCGGTATCTGATGGTCCGCAACCGTTCGGGATACTACGGATTCCCGAAGGGGCATATCGAGAATACCGAAAACGACGAGGAAACGGCGCGGCGCGAGATTCGCGAAGAAACGGGACTGACCGACGTCACCTTCGTGGAAGGCTTCTCCCGTACCAATCGCTATATGTGCAAGGCGCACACGCAAAAGCAGGTCACCTTGTTTCTGGGCATCTTCCCCCCCACCGCCACCATTGCGCCGTCAATGGAAATTCGGGAATACAAGCTGCTGCCGTTTGAGCAGGCAGTGGAAACCATCGGTCACGACAACGATAAGCAGATCCTCCGCGACGCGGAAGAATTCCTGCTGGAACACGATACGGTAAGCGTATAAGAAGGCAGCGCCCTTGTGGGGCGCTGTTTTTTGTTTGGATCTGTGGGGTGGTTGACGAGGGGCGGTGCAGAATTTTCTCTCCCTCCGTCTCGCCTACGGCGAGCCACCTCCCTCGTCAGAGGGAGGCAAAAAGGTTGGCACAATTTTGCAAAGATGCCGTAGGGGCGGCAATCTGCCGTCCGTTTTAACGCCCCTCTCCGTCGGCTATACCGACACCTCTCCCCTTTATCTCGACGAAAAAACTCCCGATGCGATGCATCGGGAGTTTTGCTTATTTCGCGTAATCGACAGCGCGGTTTTCGCGGATGAGGTTGACTTTGATCTGACCGGGATACTCCATATTCTCCTCGATCTTCTTGGCGATATCGTGCGCCAAAATGACCATCTGGTCGTCGTTGACCACCTCGGGGCGAACGATGATGCGCACCTCGCGACCGGCCTGGATCGCGAACGAACGCTCGACGCCGTCGAAGTCGTTGCAGATCTCCTTGAGCTTCTCAAGACGCTTGATGTAGTTCTCGAGATTCTCGCGGCGAGCGCCCGGACGAGCAGCGGAGATCGCGTCCGCAGCCTGCACGATGCAGGCAAGCACGGTGGTCGCTTCCACGTCGCCGTGGTGCGCCTGAATGGCGTGGATAACGCCGGCGCTTTCCTTAAACTTACGGGCGATGTCCACACCGATCTCGACGTGGGAGCCTTCGATCTCGTGGTCAACCGCTTTGCCGATATCATGCAGCAGACCGGCGCGACGGGCGATGGTCGGATCGATGCCCAACTCGCTGGCGATCATACCGGACAGGAACGCCACCTCCAGCGAGTGCTGGAGCACGTTCTGACCGTAGCTGGTACGATAGTGCAGACGACCGAGCAGACGGACAATCTCGGGGCTGATGCCACGGGTGCCGGTGCTGAGGACGGCGTTTTCGCCCTCCTGCTTGATGACGTTTTCCACTTCGCGACGGGATTTTTCCACCATTTCCTCAATGCGAGCCGGGTGAATACGACCGTCGGAAATCAGGCGCTCCAGCGCGGTGCGTGCAATCTCGCGACGAACCGGATCAAAGCAGGACAGGGTGATCGCTTCGGGGGTATCGTCAATGATGAGGTCGCAGCCGGTCATCGTTTCGATGGCGCGGATGTTGCGACCCTCGCGACCGATGATGCGGCCCTTCATCTCGTCGTTGGGCAGAGCCACAACCGAGACGGTGGACTCGGTGACCTGATCCGCGGCAACGCGCTGAATCGCCTGAGCGATCATCATACGCGCCTTGGAATCCGCCTCGTCCTTGAGCTGTTCGTTGAATTCCTGCAGCTTGCGAGCCTTCTCGTGGGTCAGCTCTTCCTGCAGGTTCTGCAGCAAGTATTCTTTCGCCTGATCGACGGTGAAGCCGGAAATGCGCTCCAGCGTCGCCAGATGCTGCTTTTTCAGGTCATCGATCTCGCCCATACGCGCCTCGACGGCCTTTTCCTTTGCTGCCAGATTTTCTTCTTTTTTCTCGTTGTTTTCAATCTTGCGATCCAGCGTTTCTTCCTTTTGCTGGAGTCGGCTTTCCTGCCGCTGAACTTCCTTGCGGCGTTCCTTGATCTCGCTGTCGGCCTCGCTCCGCAGACGCTGAATCTCGTCCTTGGCGTTCAAGATCGCTTCTTTACGAGCCGTTTCCGCGTCAGACTTCGCCTGGCTGCGGATACGCTCGGCCTCTGCTTCCGCCGAGCCGAGTTTTGCTTCGGCAACGCGCTTGCGATGGTTTTGTCCCATATTGTATGCGACAACACCCGACACACCGCCGCCGACCACCAGTGCGGCCACACCGGCCACAATACCGATCGTAATCGGATCCATAGGGAAATGCACCTCCTGTTAAAAGACGTGGGGCGCACTTCGGGTTATACTGCGCCGCTTTCCGAAAAAAGCGGCTATGGAAAGTTTCGCTTGGAAACTTATAAAAAAGAAAATTGCTTTTCTTCTCTATATGCATCAGCGTGCTTTCGGACTAACCCGTGTACGGCACCCCGAATGAAAAAAATTAAGACTATATGTGGAATCCTCAACGAGGCCACTTATATGCCATTTATACTATACCTGTTTTTTCCGTCAATGTCAAGTGCCAAACACAAAAAACCAAACAGAAAACCACAATATTTGGTATATAAACAAAAAGAGCAGGCGTACACCTGCTCTTTCGGAAAGATCGGATTTACAGCGCCGCCACGACCGCATCGCCCATCGCGGAGGTGGAAACGGGAATTTCGGTCGGTTTGGCAATATCGGGGGTGCGGACGCCGTCGTCCAGCACCTTCTTGACCGCCGCTTCGATCGCATCGGCGGCTTCGGTCTCGCCCAGCGAGTAGCGCAGCAGCATACCGGCCGAAAGAATGGTCGCCAACGGGTTGGCGATGCCCTTGCCGGCAATGTCGGGAGCGGAGCCGTGGATCGGCTCGTACAGACCGGGCTTGCCTGCCTCTCCCATCGAGGAGGACGCCAGCATACCGATGGAGCCGGCAATCTGGGAGGCCTCGTCCGAGAGGATATCACCGAAGATGTTGGAGGTCAGCAGGACGTCAAACTGCTTCGGGTTACGGCACAGCTGCATCGCGGCGTTATCCACATACTGGTGGTTGAGCTCCACCTCGGGATATTGCTCCGCAATACGGGTGACCGTTTCGCGCCACAGACGGCTGGATTCCAGCACGTTGGCCTTGTCCACGCTGGTCACCTTCTTGCCGCGCTTCATCGCGGTTTCAAATGCCACGTGGGCGATACGCTCAATCTCCGGCACCGAGTAACGCTCGGTGTCATAGGCGGAAAGAGTGCCATCCTCCGCCGTTTCGCGACCGCGAGTGCCGAAATAGATACCGCCGGTCAGCTCGCGGACGATCATCACGTCCATCGAATCGCCGATGATCTCCGGCTTCAGCGGACTGGCATCCGCCAGCGGACCGTACACCACCGCCGGGCGCAGGTTGGCAAACAGCCCCATAGCGGCACGGATGCCGAGCAGACCTTTTTCGGGGCGGTTGTTACCCGGCTGGGAATCCCATTTCGGGCCGCCCACCGCGCCGAGCAGCACCGCGTCGGACGCTAAGCATTGATCGATGGTTTCCTGCGGTAGCGGCACGCCGGTCGCGTCGATGGCGGCGCCGCCGATCAGCGCCGGCTCGAAATTCAGACCGAAGCCGAATTTTTCGCTGACCGCTTTCAATACTTTAACCGCTTCATCGACGATCTCGGGACCGATGCCGTCGCCGCGAAGCAGAGTAACGTTGTAGTTTTTCATCAAAGACACTCCTTACGGATAAAATACCTATTTATTATGCACCTTTCCCCTGCCGTTGTCAAGGGTTTCGGGAAGAAACCAAGACCCCCGAAACGACCGCGTTTTCCACGCCGCTCGGGTCAAAGGTGATATCGTCGGCGGCGACGGTGAGATTCTCCAGCGTAAAGTCGGACAAGCGGTATTGAGTGTCGTCGTACACGACGTTCCAAAACGCGCCGCACTTGGCCGTGCCGTTGCGGACAGTGATGTGATCGGCGTAAGACAGCGGCACGTCCCGGCGATCCTTGAGGTCGTAAAACTGCGTCCACGGGCGGATCAGAATCATATTGGTGACCGAGCCGCTGACCTCCTCGACGGTAATGTACTCGTAGTGCTGCGGCGTATCGGGGCGCATCTTCAACCACAGCATGGCGGCGGTGTTCTCCATCCGAATACGACGAACGAGAATGTTGCGGTTATGCACCGATTCCGAGCCGCAGGTGAGGCAGCCGTGGCAATGACCGTACACGCAGTCCTCCACGAGAATGCGCTCGTTGCCGCCGTTTTGCGGATCGGTATCCGCCCACGGACCTTTGCCGCCCTTGAGCACCACCGCGTCGTCGTTGACCGCCATATAGCAATTTTTGACCAGCACGTCGGAGCAGGCGTCAATATCCAGCGCATCCGAGCTCGGGGCGGGAACCGGCGCACAAGGCGCCAAAATGCGGCAGCCCAGATATTTCACAAAGCGGCAGCGATAGAGGTGGTTCGTCCAGAAATGGGAGTTTTGCAGGGTTACGCCGGCCACGGTGACGTTGCGGCAGTTGGAGAAATACAGCAGACGCGGAC
>JAFOFS010000047.1 GCA_017387165.1 Clostridia bacterium | reverse complement strand
GCTCGAATCGATGCAAAGAACGTCAACGCCGGCTTCCACCAACGCCGGAACGCGTTCGGCATAGTCGCGCGTGTTGATACCGGCACCGACAACATAGCGCTTATCGCTATCCAGCAGCTCCAGCGGATTTTCCTTGTGCTGGTCGTAGTCCTTACGGAAAACGAAGGAAGAGAGCGAACCGTCTTCTTTCAGAATCGGCAAAGAGTTGAGCTTGTTGTCCCAGATAATATCGTTCGCTTCTTTAAGCGAGGTGCCCTCGGGAGCGGTAACCAGCTTTTCCAGCGGAGTCATAAAGCTCTCGACCTTCTCCTCTGGCGACATACGGCTGACGCGATAGTCGCGACCGGTGACGATACCAAGCAGCTTGCCGTGTGCCGTGCCGTCGTCGGTCACCGCGATGGTGGAATGACCCAGTGCCTCTTTCAGTGCCAAAACATCCGCCAACGTCTGATCGGGACGAATGTTGGAATCGGAGGTGACGAAGCCGGCCTTGTAATTCTTGACGCGGCGCACCATTTCCGCCTGCTGTTCGACCGTCTGCGAGCCGTAAATAAAGGCAACGCCGCCCTCTTTGGCGAGCGCGATAGCCATTCTATCGTCCGAGACCGCCTGCATAATCGCCGAGATCATCGGAATGTTCATGGAAATAGCCGGTTCTTCCTGACCCTTGCGGTATTTCACCAAAGGCGTCTTGAGCGACACGTTGGTCGGAATGCACTCCGCAGAGGAATATCCGGGAACCAGTAGGTACTCGGCAAAGGTATGCGAGGGTTCGTTGTAATAAAATGCCATGCGTATTCTCCTTTTCTGTTGGTAAAGCAAACCCACCGACGCAAGGCGCGCCGGTGGGATTTCATTCATCAGGCTTCTGCAGCGACCTCGTCGGCGTCAAACGCAACTTCGCCGTCCTCGATCACAAAATCTTCGTCAAAGTCATCCTCGTAGCAGGTGAGTTCTTTCTTCTTTTTCGCACGCAGCAGAATAACCACCGTGGTAGCGGCAGCGACAAGGGCGGCGATCGCAATCACCCAAATGAGCAATTTACCGGACTTTTTCTCTTCCATAATGAAACCTCCATTCACTTTTACAGTATGTGCAAATGAATTTTAACTTATTATAACGCGCGCATACGCGTTTGTCAAGTTCTCGACAAAATTCTTTTGCGAGATTTTACAGATTGTTGACCTTGATTTCGCCGCGGACGATCACCATCTTGATGTTCCATTCATCGTCCATCACCACGAGGTCAGCCAGTTTACCGACCGCAATCGAGCCGGTCTCGTCGTCAACGCGGATCGCCTTGGCCGGGTTGATGGTGGCCGATTTGATTGCCTGCTTGACCGGAACGCCATACGCGATGACGTTCTTCAATTCCTGGTGCATATTGGAGGTCGAAGCAGCGATGACGCCGCTTTCCAGCAACGCCTTGCCGTCGCGGACGAATACCGGCTGACCGCCGAGGCTGTACTCGCCGTCGGGGCAACCCGCCGCCTCGCAGGAGTCGCTGACGATGACCGAGCCGTCTTCACCGACCTGCGAGAACGCAATGCGCAGCGCAGCCGGATGGATGTGGAAGCCGTCGCAGATCAGCTCGCAGCGGACGCCGTAGGTTTTGGCCATATCAAAGGCTGCGCCAACGACACCGGGGTCGCGGTGAGCCAGACCGGTTTGTGCGTTGTAAAGGTGGGTGATATGACGGGCACCGGCTTCAATCGCGGCTTTTGCCTC
>JAFOFS010000046.1 GCA_017387165.1 Clostridia bacterium | reverse complement strand
GGTTTTTTCGGATGCAGAAATGCAGGAAAATCCAGCGTGGTGAATGCTGTCACGGGCCAGAATCTCGCCATCGTATCTGATGTAAAGGGTACAACGACCGATCCCGTCTATAAAGCGATGGAGCTGCTGCCGCTCGGTCCCGTGGTCATGATCGACACCCCCGGATTTGACGACGAGGGCGACCTCGGTCAGCTGCGTGTGCAAAAAACCAAAGAAATCCTGCGTCGCGTGGACGTGGCGGTGCTGGTGGCGGATGCCACCGTCGGTTTGACCGACACCGACCGCGAGCTGCTGACGCTGTTTGCGGAGCGTGAGATCCCGTCGATCACCGTCTACAACAAGGCCGATCTGCCGCATTCGCCCGTTGCGGACGGGCTGGCGGTCAGCGCCGTCAGCGGCGACGGAGTGAACGCGCTGAAAGAACAGCTCGGCCGTTTGGTCGGTGCTCGGGAGCAAAAGCCGATCGCCCGTGATCTGCTGCAGGCCGGTCAGACGGCGGTGCTGGTCACCCCCATCGACTCCGCCGCGCCGAAAGGGCGGCTGATCCTGCCGCAGCAGCAGACCCTGCGGGATCTGTTGGACGGCGGCTGTCCCACCCTCGTCACACGCGAAACCGAGCTGGAGCTTTCACTGCGGACGCTGGCCGCTCCGCCTGCCATCGTCATCACCGACTCGCAGGCGTTCGGCTACGTTTCCCAAATTGTCCCCCCGTCTGTTCCGCTCACCTCTTTTTCCATTCTGATGGCGCGGTATAAAGGCAATCTGCCGGCGGCCGTCATCGGCGCCGCCACGCTGGACAAGTTGCAAGACGGCGACCGCGTGCTGATCGCAGAGGGCTGCACCCACCACCGCCAATGCGGCGATATCGGTTCGGTCAAGCTGCCGGCGTGGATCCGCCAATACACGGGGAAGCAGATCGAATTTTCCTTCACCTCCGGCAACGAATTCCCCGAAGATCTGTCCGCCTATCGGCTGGTGCTGCATTGCGGCGGCTGTATGCAGACCGAACGCGAAATGCGCGCTCGCGCCCGCGTGGCGGCAGACGGCGGTGTGCCGATGACCAACTACGGTGTTGCCATCGCCCAGCTGCACGGTATTCTGCGTCGCAGCCTGTCCCCGTTCCCCGACATTGCTGCGCTGCTGGATCAATAAAACAAAAAAATCCGTGTATCGGTCGATACACGGATTTTTTCTTACTTATGATACAGACGCTTGGTTTCGTATTGCGGCTCAAAGCTGACGTTCACGCCGAGGCGGCGGAGCAGATGCTCATCCTCGTCACTAATGATGACCGAGAAGTGCGCGTCGCTGCCCTTGAGGTTTTCCAATTCTTCCTTTGCGCGGGCGGCAGCCGGATTGCTGAGCGCCGAAATGGTGAGTGCCAACAGCACCTCGTCGGTATGCAGACGGGGGTTGCGGTGCTTCAGATAGTGGGTTTTCAGCTTGCAGATCGGCTCGAGAACCGAGGCGGAAATGAGATCCACCTCATCGTCAATATCCCCCAGCGTTTTCAGCGCATTGAGCAGCATGGCGGCGGCCGCGCCGAGCGTGCTGGAGGTCTTGCCGGTCACCAGCCGTCCGTCCGGAAGCACCATCGCGCCGGCCGGCGCGGCGGTCTGCTCCGCCTTTTCGCGGGCGGCGGCAACCGCCGGGAACTGCTCCGGCGTCACGCCGGCCTGATTCATCAGCAATTTGAGCTTTTCGATCTCGGTATCGTCGCCCTTACCCTTGATGCGGCTGACGCACGCCGCGTAATAGCGGCGCAGAATCTCCATACGGGACGCCTCGCAGCAAGCGGCGTTATCCACGATGCAGTTGCCGGCCATATTCACCCCCATATCGGTGGGCGAACGGTACGGCGAGGCGCCGAGAATGCGCTCAAACATAAGGTTGAGCACGGGGAAAATCTCCACGTCACGGTTGTAATTGACCGCCGTTTTCTCGTAGGCTTCGAGGTGAAACGGGTCGATC
>JAFOFS010000045.1 GCA_017387165.1 Clostridia bacterium | reverse complement strand
CCCATACGGTCGTCGGGATCGAAGAAGGCGTTTTTGCCGTTCTTCGTCAGCGACATGTTGACGTGCATACCGTTGCCCGCCTTGCCGAAAACAGGTTTCGGCATAAAGGTAGCGTACATATTGTGCTTGTGCGCGATGGTCTTGACCGCCAGTTTGAAGGTGACGATGTTATCGGCGGCACTGAGCGCATCGGCGTATTTGAAATCAATTTCATGCTGACCGTTGGCGTTTTCGTGGTGCGAGGCTTCGATTTCGTAGCCCATATCTTCAAGCGCCAGGCACATATCGCGGCGGACGGCTTCACCGAGGTCGGTCGGGCCGAGTTCAAAGTACGCGCCGCGGTCACGAGTCTCGGTGGTGGGGTGACCTTCATCATCGTAGTTGAACAGGAAAAATTCGCATTCGGGACCGATGTTGAATTGATCGAAGCCCATGTCTTTCGCCTCGGCGATGACGCGCTTGAGCAGACCGCGCGGGTCACCCGCGAACGGCTTGCCGTCGGGCGTGTACACGTCGCAGATCAGGCGCGCGACCTTGCAGGAATCCTGATACCAGGGGAACACCATAAAGGTGTCGTAATCGGGATAGAGGTACATATCGGATTCTTCGATACGCACGAAGCCTTCCACGGAAGAGCCGTCGAACATACATTGATTATTCAGCGCTTTTTCCAGCTGACTGGCGGTGATGGCGATGTTCTTGAAAGCGCCGAAAATATCGGTGAATTGCAGCCGAATGAAGCGGATATCCTCTTCTTTGACGATCCGCACGATGTCGGCGGCGGTGTACTTGCTCATGTTGACTCTTCCTTTACAGTTATACTATCTTATCAATAATTATAAAAGCGAGAGGGGGTTCTTGTCAATAGTTTTTGCATAATTGAGGGACGGTGCGTGATACTAAACAGGAAAGGAGGAATGCGTATGTCACGAAAGGACAAACGCCCGACCCGCATTTATCCCGATGGGACGGTTACTGATTCGCGCGCCACATCACCAGAACCAAAATCAGCACCGCCAAGCACAGAAGGCACCAAAGAATCAGCCGAACGCTGATTTTGCGCCGGTACGTGATGGGGGAGTGCGAAACGAGCTTTGCCTTGTGCAAGGCGGACATCACCGATCGATACAGTAACATCGTCAGCACGGCGTTAAGCGTGGTTTTGAACAGATTAAAGGGCAAAAAAGTGTTCCATAGCAGTGGCACGATATCCGCCCTCGTGGTTTTCGGCGTATACAGCGGCACGAGAAGCCAGTTCCACAGCAGCATGCCACTTGTTGCCAGCACGATACCGAACACAAGCCCGAGAATCGCAACCGACAGTTGACGGCGGCGCTGATACAGATAGGAAACAGGGAGAATGAACAGACAAGTGGAAAAAATATTCATGGCCATGCCGATCAGACCCGTGTCGCTGATGGTGACCATTTCGATGAGCGAAACGACTGCCGAAATAAGCAATGCCGCGATCGGACCGTACAGCATACCGCCGATGGCGAGCAAACAATCCTTCGGATCGAATTTTAACCACGGTGCGAGTGGGAAGAGGGGAATGCGGATGCGGAAGACGAACGTGGATGCAAAGGCGATCGCGCAGAACAGTGCCATGACAATGAGTTCTTTTGTACCAAACCGTTGTTTTTGCATAGTTGAAACCTCCTAAAAAAACCGCCCCATAGACTGTCTATGGGGCGGTTTGTGTGCGTAACACGTCTTCTTTCATCCGGACTGTACCGTCGGCTTTGGAATTTCACCAAATCAACCACAAGTGGCTCGCGGGCTTTCACCGCCGGTGGG
>JAFOFS010000044.1 GCA_017387165.1 Clostridia bacterium | reverse complement strand
GCCGACTTGTCGCCATCGTGCGCAAAGTCGCTGCTGACCTCGGCCAAATAATCGTCGCTGTAGCTCGTGAGGTAATCCGACAGATCGGTAATACCCTCAAAGCTTTCCACCGCGCCGAGCACACCATTGATAAGGCGGCGGGTGTAGAGGTAATCCTGACCGTTCACCGTCAGAGTGAAGGTGAAGGCATTCTGCTTGGTGAGGTCGATATCGAAGGAATAGAAGCCTTCCGCGTTCACCGTCTGCACCTTGCCGTCAACCGTAACGGTCGCGTCGGCGGAAACCGGCTTGAAGCTGATCTTGGCCTCGTCGATACCGACGAAGATCTCCTTGTAGAGAACCTCGATACCTGCATCGATGTTGGCGATCATATTCAACAGCGCCGTACGAGCCGCATCAAAGCGATCGTTGTCGCGATTGGGGATCAGGCCGATATCGTAGATCTCACGGTACAGGGCATCCAGCGCCACCGACGCATCCAACCCCTGCTCCGCATATTTGTCACGGAGAATACGCAGGATCTGATAATCGTCGGCGCCGTCACGCCAGGTTACCATACGCAAGCTCGGGCAGGGGCCTTCAATGCCGTAGGCTGCGCCGGGATAGGTCAGCTTACCGTCGCCGGGACGCGGCTGACCGGTGTGCATCTCGCCCCACGGATCGGTGATGACCTCACCGTGTTCCATCCACAGATAGTCGGAGGTGCTCCACATCAAATACGTCGGCCAGTTAAACTCATCGCACATCCACGGGATGGTGCGGTAAGACAGCGGCATATCGTCGGTGTGTCCACCCGGATACGGATAGACCGGACCCCAGCAGGTATACACCCACAAATCAACGAAATCGCGGCCGAGCGAATAATCGCGGCGGTCAGCGGGGGTCGACATGGCGGACAGTTCGGGGCAAACGGTCAGCTGATCCAAGCCGTAGTATTTCACGTCGTTGATATCGTAGCTGCCGGGAATGACGTCGGGGATATTGACGAGCGTATCCGAGACGACGTCAACGTAATAGTTGTAGTCCTCGGTGCCGGCCAACTCCGCGCGGAGCATCGCGTCGCAATCGTACAGCATTTGGAAGTACAGATCGACGGTTTCCTTTGCGCGGAGGAATTCCTCTTTGATATCCGGCTCATCAACGTCGGTATAGAAATACGCATACGCCTTATCCAGATAGTTGACGCGATCCTCGACCGATGCCATAGCAATCGTATAAATGTACTGCTGCATCAGCGGCAGGTTGATGTTGGTGCCAACGCCGTTGTACACCGCACCGCAAGTTTCGTAATACAGGCGATAGGACGTAAAGCCGTCGTAGTCGTAGTATTTGCGAAGCAGCTCAACATAACGCTCGGCGCCGCCGTCACCCTCAAAGGGCAGCGGGCAGCTCATATTGTACTTGAGCAGCATCTCAAAGTACAGTTCCGCCATCTCGTTGCTCGAATCGAGCTCAGCCGATGCGAACTGGTCGCGATCCAAAATAGCGAAGACCGTCTGCAGTTCTTCGCCGTCGTCGATATCAATATCGTACACCTTTACGTTCAGCGGAATGGTGTACTTATCGCCGTCAGCGGTTACGGTCACCACGCCGGTATACAGACCGGCAGCGGTACCCGAGGTGGTGGTGATATCCAACAGCACCTGCTGGTTATCACCTGCTTTAATGGTGGTTTCGCCGTACTCCACCGCCGTCGCCATCGGCAGCAGCGGATCCGCAATCATACCGCCGCTGAAGTCCGGGTTACCGGGACGGCTGGTATTCATAAACTCCTGATAGAGTACGTCGTATACTTCGACCGCAGAGGACGGGATGATGTTACCGCCGCAAACCAGATCGGAAACCGATACGTTGTATTCGGCCACGTTCTTTTTTGCGTACATCATCAATTGTACCGCTTCGGTCTCATTGCGAACCATCGATACTTCCAGCGACGGACGGGAAGCGGCGCGAGTGCTAACCGCTACCCCATCGTCGTTTTGCAAAAATTTAATACCGGACGATTCGCCCCACAGGGTCAGCGTACTTCCGCCTGCGGTCTTGACAGCATTGTTACAGCCGCAAATTGCCAGGCACAAGGCCAGCGAGCAAAGCAGCGCAATCAATCGTTTTGCCGTCATATAAACACCTCCGTTTAGTGAAGTCACAGGGGAATTTTACTTGCCAATCTTGCTGAGGTAGTTATCCCATTTCTTGCCGCTGTACGCATCGATGTAGCTCTGGTGCAGTGCCTCGGCGGTGGCGTACTTACGGGACGGGCGGAGAACGTAGCTTTCCATCGTACCGGAGTCGCCGTTAAGGTAGGGACGAACACCTGCCACGGAGAACAGTTCGTGGAAGGAGAACTCGGCAACGAACACCGCATTCGTGATGTTCTTGAGGATGGTCTGCTCGGTCGCGTCGAGTTCCACGCCTTCGTAGTCGTAAGCGTACGGAGCGAAGCCGCCAATGCAGTTTTCCTTGAAGATCTTGCAGCCTTCGTTGGAAGCCATATAGATGAGGAAGTTGTTCGCCAGCGTCTGCGCGTTGGAGAACACCGGCGCATACACGCCGTGCATATTGCTCTGGCTCGCCACGATGCTGCGCGCTTCGCGGATAATCTCCACTTCGGCCTCGGTGACGCCTGCAGGCAGTTCGCCGTTACCGTCAACGTAGTCGATGACCGCCGACAGGGTGGCATCGTCATTGATGTTCGGGAGCTTGTCGTCCTTTTTGCCGGAATACTCGTCGTAGGCGTTGATGATCGAGCTGGTGATCGGCACACGCATCGTCTTGATGACGTCGCTCTCGGTCACACCACTGTTGTCCTTAACTTCCTGCATCAGCCAGTCGCCGCAGGGATAGAACGCCAGCTTGTAGTCGTAGGAGCTGTCAACGAAGAACTTCTGATAATCGTTCAGGTTGCCGACCGACAGCTGCGCACTGTGCTTGAGCACGTAACCGTTATCGGGGGTCAACAGCTCGTACATAACCTTCATCGACTCCAGACGGCCCGTCTGCTCGAAGATCTTACCCGAGTTGTTGGTCGGACGGTTCTTGGAGGAGTCGAAGCCGACACCCTCATAGAAGTTGAGGTAGTTCTCATAGCCTTCCCACTGAGCCCAGTTGGCGGCAAAGAGGTTACGGGAATACTGGTCGAGACCACCCGGCACCAGCCAGTGCACGTCTTTCTCCGCCAAACGCTTGGAAAGCGCGATCAGCTCATCGGTGGTGTTCGGGACTTCCCAGTTGCCCTCGCCCAGCGTTTTGTTGATGAGGGTCTCGTTGTAATACAGCAGCAGAGCGGAGGAAACGTACGGCAGGCCGTAGTAAAGCGTTTCGCCGTCCTTACCGGTGAAGGTGTAGTCGGTCAGAGAAGACTTAAAGATCTTCTCCCCTACCGTGACATTTTCGCCGGGAATCTCAGACTCCAACACGTCGTTGAGCGGACGAAGCGCCTGCGAATTGTTGAAGTAGGTATGGTATTCCTGCACCAGTTTCGGCATATCGGCGATGTCGAAGAACAGGTCGGTGTTGGTGTAAGCCGCCGATTTCATTTCGCCCTTGATGGCTTCGTTCTGGGTCACGGTGTTGAGGTGAACCTTCACACCGGGGTTAGCCTTTTCAAAGCCTTCTGCCAGTTTGGTCAGCCATTCAAAGCCATAGCCCTTATGCAGAATGGTGATATACAGATTGGTGGTGTCGTAGTCTTTGTTGCTACCATCGAGGTTGGAACCCTCAATCGCCTGCGGCTTGTTGCAAGCAACCAAGCCGAAGCAGAGGATCGCGGCACAAAGAAGCGCCAAGCCTTTTTTAAACCAAATTTTCATTTTGCCACACTCCTTATCAAAATTAGCCTTTGAGGCCACCGATCGAAACGTTTTCCATAATCTGCTTGTTGAAGATGATAAACAGCACCGCAACCGGCAGAATGGAAATGAACATACCCGCAAAGTAGGTCGGGGTCGTCAGACCGAGTTGGAACATATTGTCTTTATACATATACAAAGCGCTGGAAAGGGTCGGATACGACGGCAGATACAGCAGCGGAACATCGTAGCTGTTCCAAGCGGAAATAAACTGCATAATGCCGAGCGACAGCGTGATGGGCGTCGCCAACGGCAGCATCACTTTCCAGAAGATCACGAAGGGGCCGGCGCCGTCGATACGGGCGGCTTCCTCGTAACCCGTCGGAAGATTGCGGAAGAAGGAATAAGTGATGAGGAAGAACATACCGTGACCGGCGCCCTGCGCAAGCAGGAAACCGGGCGTGTCAACCAAACCCAAACCTTGCAGCAATTCGTAGTTGGCCGCCGTCTGACCGTAGATCGGGATCATCATCTGCAAGATGACAAAGCCGTACAGCAATTTACGACCGGGGAACTCAAAGCGGGCCACCGCATACGCAAAGAAGATGGTGGAAAGCATCTTCATCAGGGTGGTACCGACGCTGAACCAAATGGAGTTGAAGATCAGCTGGAAATAGTTGGTCTTCATATACACGCCGTTTTGGAACGACTCAAAGGTGAACTGTTCCATCGCTTTCGCATAGTTGGAAAAATCAATGAATTTCCAATCGGTGAAAAAGCTGTTCATATGGCGCAAATACCAATCTTCTTCCGCCAGGGAAACGTTGATACCCCATACGACGAGGAAGGTCAGCATAATACCCCACACCAGCGGGATCAGACCGAGGAGGTTGAAAATCAGACCGTTTTTCTTGAGTTCGACAAAGCGATTGCGGATACGCGACTGGTCGCGTGTTTTCTTTTGCACTGCCATATCAATACTCAACCTCCTCTCCGAACTTGTTCATAAACCAACGTCCGATCACAACGATCGGGATGGTCACGACAGTAAAGATCAAGCCGAGAGCGGAAACGTTGCCGTATTCCTGCGACAGTCCCTGCAGAACCATATTGTACATCCAGAACGCGAGGGTGTTGGTGCCGTCAGCACCACCGGTCAACGCCAGGATGGAGCCGGACGAACCGAAGATGTTGATGATCTGCAGAGTAAACATCGTCACGAAGGTCGGCCAGATCAGCGGCAGGATGACCTTGCGGAATTCGGTAAACGGGCCGATACCTTCCAGTTTGCCAACCTCGATGAGGTCGTACGGAATACGGCTCATACCGCCCAGCCAGATCATCAGATTGGCGCCGACGCCGATCAGAACATCGTGAATCATAATGTAAAGGATACCGTTTTCGCTGGAGAGCATCACGGGATCGTTACCGGTCAGCTGGCTGTACAGGCTCATCAGAGGACCGTCATAGATCATCAGTCGAGCGTACAGAAGCGAAACCATAATACCGCCGATCGCGCCGGGGAGATACAGCGAAACGCGCATAAAACCGTGGCCAAAGCTCTTGCGGTAAATCAGGTAAGCAAAGAACATCGAAATGGGGATCAAAAGGCAGCCCAACGCGAAGAATTTAAAGGTATTCTGGACTGCCAGCGGGATATCCGCGGATGCGGCACCGGTGAGCTGCTCATACGCCCATTTGAAATTGAACCAGCCGGTCTGCTGGGTGTAATGGTCGGTAAAGGCCAGCTTGAAGGTTTCAATCTGGACACCAAGCCAAAACACCAGCAGGTGGATGATAGCCGGAGCGCACAGGAGAATGATGCACAGCCACTCCGATTTTGTGTGTTTAAACTTTTTGCGGCGAAGAGCGAGAGCTTCCTCGGTGGCAGGCGATGTCTTCTTAATCATCAGCCTTGGTCACTCCCTTCTTCTTGCGGAATACAATCAGCAAAACAACTGCTGCAGCGAGCAGCACGACTGCACCGCCGATCACCCACCACAGCCAGGTCAGCGGCTTGGCAATCGTCGCAAGCGCGCCTTTGGTGAAGATGGGTTCAACGGTGATCGCATCACCGTCCGTATAGACCGACGGCAGTTCCAAAACGCCGTTGGTCAGCGGATAGGTCTTACCATTGACGGTCACGCCGCCGAGGAGGTAGCCGTCATTCGGGGTAACCGTGATGATCAGCTTGCCGCCTGCCGGCAGTTTACCGTCCGCATAGTCGCCGCCAAAGGTGACGGTGCCGTTTTCGGTAGCGGTCAGATCGACCGTGTACGCTTTCGCGACCGCCGTACCCTCCACCTTCACATCCGAACGGACGGCGCGGAGTTTGTAAGTCCAGACGCCCGTCGCGGCATTCAAGGTAAGCTGCTCGGTCACGTCCTTGCCGTTGATCTTCAGCGAAGGAACGTAACCCTTGTCCGCGGTCACCGACAGCACGACGTCACCACCGCACGGAATGTCGGTCACGTCAGCGGTCAGATGCAGTTTGGCATCCAGCGCGGATGCGTTGACCTTATAGGTGGTGGCATCCTCCGCAATGCGATACGCAAAGCGCGTGTCACGCGAGAAGGAACGGAAGGTGTAGATATAGGCGCCGTCCGCACCGATCTCCACGTCGGAGGTCACGTCTGCACCGTTGACCGTAAAGGCGGCCAGCTTGGTGCCGGGCTTGGTGTAGAAGGAGACGCGAGCCACCTTTTCGGCGGTTTCCACGTTCTCATACGCAACGTACATATCGTCGTACTGCAGTTCCTTCACCATCTCGTTGATACGCTTGTAGGTATTGATAAGCGCCTTATCCGCATCATCCGAGGCGTCGGTCAGGCTGTACACCTCTTTCAGCGTGTACATTCTGTAAGCGCCGCCGACGTCCGAGCCGTAGGAGCTGAAGTTACCGCCGTAGTGGCCGCGTTCGGGGCTGTCGTACCAGCCGACAAATTCCAGCTCGCCGCCGATCTTGCCCGCCTTGACATACCAGCGGTCGTACTTGTAGAGGCATTCTTCATAGCACTTGACAATGCCCATCTCCATCGCCAGATCGGCGCCCGGGGTGAAGATATCGTTGTTGAAGCCGGTCAGATAACCGGAGGATGCAGTGAAGCAGAACTCCACACGACGGTTCATCACGCGGATCAGCATACCCGAGTGACCCCACAGGCCGCGGTTATCCACCAACGCACAGATCTGAATCTGGTTGTAGCCTTCTTCCGGCAGATGGATACCAAACTGAACGCCCGAGTTCACACCCGCCTGTCCGTTCTCCATATCCACCATCGCGCCGACACGGTTTTCGGTTTGCAGCGGAACGGTAACTTCTTTCTTGCCGCTGATATCGCAGAAATCGAAAACGCGGGTGGGTTCGTCCCAGGTCAACGTTTTGACGCTGAGTTCCAAGCGGAGCTTATCGCCCTGCGCCGGATTTTCCAGCTTGTAAAGGTACTTGCCCTCGGTCACCGATTCGGCGGTGAGCAACGCATCGTTCAGATACAGACCGTTCATGGTCACCTTGTTGCTCATATCCGATTTCACGGTCACCGAAACGTAGCTCTCCTGACCGACCACTACCGTCGTCGCACTGTCGACAAACGGGGAGCTTTCCACCGATTCGCCGTTTTGGACGATATCAAGCGGCAGCTTAGCCGTGGCTTTCTGCGTGGAAATGGTCACCAGATCGGAATCCGAAATGTAATAGACACCGTAGGAGCCGAGAGGACGCTTCATTTCTTTATCGTCCCAGGTCAGCACTTCCTTGCCGTCAATCTTGATGTACAGGCGACGGGCATACAGCGTTTCCTTACCGTCCTTTACCAGCATCACGTCGCGTTCGCCGATCTCCAGTTCAAAGGAGTCCGGATATCTCTGATGGGCCACCGCGCCGTACTCGCTGACGCCGTAACCGATAAACAGCTGTTCGTTACCGGGACGGAACCAGAACTGCCAGCCGGAAGCGTCGATATCCCAATAGTTGGCGGGATCCAGCTTGGAAAGGGAAAGTTTAAATTCAAAGAGGTCGGCATGGAGATCCACGTTCATCTTGATGCCGACATTGGTGGAGGACGGAAGGTTGGCAAACTGCGTGGAGAACACGCCGATCATATCTTCCACCGCTTTGCCGGAAACGTCAAACAAATCGTAGACGGTCGGCTCTTTTTCCTTAAGATAAACACCCTTGCTGGTCAAGGAAACCAGTTTGGTCTCCTCGGGATCTTTGCTAAAGGTATAAAGAGTCTTGCCGAGCGTACGCTTCAGGTTGGTATCGTGATACGAAATCACCTCTTCCCCATCGATCTTCACAAAGATCTTACGAGCGTACAGATTCTTCTTGACGCCGTCGACGTATTCGTACACGTCAACCGAACCGATCTCAACCGTCGAGGTCGTGGCGGTGAAGTCATACGAGATCACCGTCTGCCATTCGCTGGCACCGTGAGCAAGGAAGATCTGACCAAACTGCGGACGGAACCAGACCTGCCAGCCGCTGGACTGTTCATCCCACATACCGGCGACCTTCGAGAAGCCGAAGAGCGTTTCTTCGTTCTTGAGATTCCACTTGTACCGGAACTTCAGAGCAATGTTGGTAGACTGCTTGGCGTCACCGATCTTCTGATCGATCAACGGGAGCAACGTGATCTCGGAAAGACCGTCAACCAGCTCGGAGATATCCTGCGTCACATAGGGTTCCTCACGCAGATCGCGGATGTAGGTGCCGAGTTGCCAGACGCCATTACCGTAATAAATGAAATTCTGCTTGTTGTACTTGACCACGTGATCGGCATTGCCGAATTCGCCGTCAATCGTCACCACATCGCCCTTTTTCGGGGTAATACCGAAATCGCTGAGCGGAATGTAGTACAGCGACTCGGTGATTTTGAGAATGTTGACGACGGTCAGTTCATCGTTGAGATAGATGCCGCCCACCGCAGCCGCATAGCGAATGCTCCAGTTTTCGAGATCGAACGCAAGCGCATCGGCCGGGCTCACGGCGAAATACAGACCGCCGGTGCAATCGCCGGTTATGTTGCGGTTATCGTTAAGCACGTCAACCGTTTCGGATGCTTCGGGCAGAACCACCGGACCTGCCGGTTTGTTCGTGTCAATACTGTTATCCAAATGGATATAAACCGTGAAGTCCTCAGCCAGAGTGGCGTTATCCACCGTCGTACCCGCCGGAACGGTAACGGTGTGCTCCTTATTCGGAGCGCAGATCGTAAACGGCAGCAGCAACGCGCCGCTTACCGCGCCGGTATCGGTCAGGCGAAACAGTTCCACCTGCGTATCCACACCGTCGATCTGAACGGTTACGAACAGGCTGGAGGAGGTCATTGCCGGCTGCAGATCCACACGAACGAGGAAACGATCTGCCTGCATTCCACCGCCGATATGGGACATCGTCAGTTCGGACGGAACGGGCGGCAGGATCGGGGCTGTCGAAACGGGGCTGTCCACCTGCGTATACAACGTGATGGCGTTGCCGACGGTGTAATCACCGATCACAGCGCCTTCCTGCAGAACGATGGTATGCGCGCCCTGCTCGGTGATACCGTTGCTCGCATCCACGAAAACGTACAGCAGCGAGCCGTCGGTGAAGCAAAGCGCCGCTTCGGGAGCCTTGCCGTCGATCGAAATAACACCGGCGTAGGACTTGCTCTCCAGCGACAGGGAGGTTTTGCCCTCAATAGAGAACGCCAGACCGTAGCGAGCGTTATCCGGCTGCCACGCACCGTTGCTGAACGCGAAGGTGTCCGGCAAAACGGGCTGCGACGGCGGCGTGGTATCGACCGAGCCGTCAGCGTGTACGTAGAAGGTGAAATCCGCATCCAGCGGCGCACCTTCGATATCCGTACCGGCAGGAATGGTGACCGTGTACTCGTCGCCCTTCGGGAAATCGGCATAGTACAAGATGAGCGCCAGTTCATCGCCTTCCTTGAATACCTCGGCGGTATGTGTCTTGCCGTTGACCGTCAGCGGTAAGCCGGTGCCGTTCATCGAGCCGCCGTAAGGTGCAGACAGCACGAGGGAGGCCAGATAGCGACCGCCGCCCACGTTGTCCTGGCAACCGTGATGCACGCCGAGACCGGAAACGGAAACGGAGGTTTTCGGGACGTAGATATCCCAACCGCCGGCAGCGTTGTATTCAAACGACTGCGCGTTGAATTTTACTTTATAGTTGTCGCTCGTAGCCGTACCGTCAATGGTGACCACATCGCCGGTCTTGAACGGACCGTAGCCGGTGTTGTCAAATGCCACGTAGTACAGGTTGGAGAGCAGTTTAATCAAGCGAGCGCCTTCCACAAGGGTGCCGTTGACGTAGATGCCGCCGTCCGCCATCGCATAGCGCACCGCCCACGAAAGGTCGGAGGCCAGCGAATCGGCCGGTTCGACAAAGAAATAAAGACCGCCGTTAGAGCTTGCCGTGTTGCGGGACGGATCATTTAAAAGATCGACCGTGAGATCGGGTTCTTTTTCCGCCGCCACCTGCGAGAAGTTCTCGCCGTCGATTTGGATGACGGTGGTCTCCGCCAAGACGTACTGACCGCCAAGAATCGTACCGGCCTTGAATTCCAGCTTGTGCGCACCGATGGCTTCCGCCGCCGTCGCACCGCTTTGCACCTTGGAGTAGGAAAGGCACAAGGTAAGCTTTCCGGCCTCAACCGTGGTGGTGTAGTTGACGCCGTCACCCGACTGCGCCACGCCGTCCACGTAGACGGTGTTGCCATCCCAGTAACGGTCAGCGGTGTCCACGATACCGCTGAAGTGCATCAAATAACGGGACGCAAAATCCTGCGCACCGCCACCTGCTTCCAGCGTCAGCGTGATCGGAGTCAACAGCGTAATCGCATCTGCCTGGAACTGCACCCAGATATCGTTGGCCAGCGTAAAGGCGCCGCCCGACAATTGCGTGCCGGCTTTGATCTGCATCACGTGCTTGCCGATCTGCGAAGCGCTGTTAGCACCCGACTGCACCATCCCGTAATCCAGGCACAGCCAAAGTTCGCCCGGGGTACCGCCGTAAACGGCTGCCGGGACGTAGTTGACGCCCTCACCCGATTTGGCTTCACCGTCAACATAGACCGTATTGTTGTTCCAATAACGGTCGGAATTGTCGGTGAGACCGGTAAAGAACAGGCGATAGCGATGGACGCCATCCTCTGCCACACCGCCGATGTAGGTCAGCGTGATCTCCTCCGCTGCCGAAGCAAGCAACGGGAGCTGGCCGAGCAGCATACAGACCACGATCAGCACGGATAACAGCGCCGACCATTTTCTGCGTTTCATACTCGTCGTTCTCATGCAAAACTCCTCCTTTGGGATCTCGGAAGTACCGCTGTGGAATCGACACTTCCTCATAATTGCATTTTCATTCTACAGTATAAAAACGAAAAATACTTGCTATTTTTTTTACATTTTGCGATTTTTTATAAAGTTTTTATAAAATCCGTACTTTTTGGAAATTTTCACTGCCGTTCGCCTGTCCTCATGTGATTTTTATTTATAGGCGTGTGATTTTTTCCGAAAATGTTGTTTTTTGATTTTTGCAATTTTCGCAAGAGCAAACATCTTCTTTCGTAAAAACAGACTATTTTTATAAAACCACAAGCAAAATTTGCACATATCGGGCAACAAATTGGCCATTTGTCATCGTAGTCAGGCAAGAAATCCAATTCGGAAATTCTTATTTTTTATAAACGAATCAGGAAAAAATTGCTATTTTTTATATTTTAGGTTGACAAACGCCATATAAAAGTCCTATAATAAAAACACACCATTCACGAAACAGGAGGGAGTCACGGTGCCTGAAGAACGCAGCCAACTTGTAACCGTTAATCACTTCGTACAACAGCGCAGCATCCCGGGGACCGACTGCGCCTATCTCTACTCTCCCCTCAGCTCGCCGCTGCATCAGCATAGCGATTTCTACGAGTTTTCAATGGTAACCTACGGCAGTTTCATCAACGAATACAACGGCACCGATACGGTGATGCGGAAAAATCATCTGGTGTATTTCCGTGTCGGCGAAAGCCACGGCATTTACGTTAACGAGGATAAGAGCAATCATTTTTCTTTCATCGTGAAAAAAGAACGCTTCGAGGAACTGTATCACCGTTTCTTCCCGCACAATAACAAGCTGCTGGAAATTCCGTTTTCGGAGCAGCGACTGAACGAGGTACAAGGCGAATACATCACTTCGCTGTTCAATTCCCTGTACAACTGTGGGGAATCCGAGGATCTGCACCAGCGGTTGGAGTTGTTCCTCTACAACGTGATGGCGCTTTGCGCGATGGACACCATCATTGAATTGCCCGAGAAATCCATCGATAAATACGTCGAGAAGCTGCTCAACAACCTGAACAATTTCGGCTATATCGGAACGACCGTTGCGATGATCTATCAGGATTTCCCTGTCGCGCAGTCCACCCTTATCAGCGGGTTCCGCAAGCGGACAGGCTACACCATCGTGCAATATCACGGTATGAAGAAGATGGAATATGCCGCACAGCTGTTGGCAGACGGCGGATTTTCGGTGACCGACGTCTGCGCGATCATCAACATCGCCTCTCTCTCCCATTTTATCCGCAAATTCAAAGCTTACCACGGCATCACGCCGAAAGAATATCAGGCGTTACATTGCGTTGACTTTGCCATGGAAAGAGGAGAACTGGCACGGCGATCACAAAAAGGCAAGATCAAACGTCAATTTGAAGATTAAAAAAGCGGCTTCGCTGATGCGAAGCCGCTTTTTTTCTGTCATTCGGTTTTGCAAAGATAAATATACGGGTCTTTGATGGTGCCGTCCGCTTCGGACAGCGTGAAAACGGTGCCGCCGACCTGCGGCATTCCCTGATCCTCAAAGGAGTAGACGTAAGCGCCGGACGGGGTTTGGTAGTTGATCGCATCGTAGGCGCTGGATTTCTGGCCAAACTGAATGTAAATACCCTGGTACCGAATACCAAGACTGATCGCATGCTCATGGCCGACGAAGACCGAATCCACGCCGAGCTCACACAGCGTGTTCCATGCCGCGCCACCAACGTCGAAGCCTTTGAAATCGCTGTTGATGATGCCGAAATCTCCCGGTTTTCTGTTGGGATGTTCGTCAATCAAAATGGTCTTAAACGGGCTTTCCATGGTCGAATCGTAAAAATTGTAGTTGGAGAGCGGCATCACAAAGGTATCCATCGGCACATGAAAGGCGAAGGAAATCTTAACATCAGAGGCGATCTCTTGGCGGATACGAGCAACGGCCGCCGTGTACCAATCGATCTGATCCTGTTCGAAGCCGCAGCCGGGTTTGGTATGGCCGTTTGCCATGGATTCGACACCCGGCTTGGTTGAGTGCGTATCCAGCATAAAAAAGACGCGGGTGATTTTCCCGTTTTGGCGGATGCCGACGGTGTAGTTTCCGTTTCCGCTCAATTCACGCTGTTTGAAAAGGCAATGCTTTGCGTTGACGTATTGTTCGCACTGCCAGTCAACCCCTTTTGCCGTTTCGGTATCGTGGTTACCAAGAATGGGTGCCCACGGGATCCCAAAGCTTTCCATCACCTCGATCAGCGCTTGCAGGCTGGTACCCCTGTCGTCAAACTGACCGTAAACATTGTCACCGGTCATCAGAATGAGGTCGGGCTTTACCGCGTTGACCGTCTCACGCAGGTACTTGAAGCAGCGATCTTCCAGCTTATCGGCGCCCCAGTAATCCACCACTTCGCCCGTCAGACGATCCGGAGTACGCATTTGCGCCGTGTCGATGATCTGCGTGTCGGTAAGCTGCAGAATGACGGGGTCTCTCCCCGACTCTACATCCACCACAAAATCAACGGAAGGCTCAACTTCCGGTTCGCCGCCTGTATCGGCGTCCGGCTTGGTGCAGCCGGCAAACAGCCCCAATATCACAATCAACACCAGCAGCAAAGCCAAAAAACGCTTGCAGTTCATAGTTGCCTCCTGTTCTACTCTTCTTTACACAGATAATTATACGGATTTTGGATGGTGCCGTCCGCTTCGGACAGCGTGAAAACGGTGCCGCCGACCTGCGGCATTCCCTGATCGTCATACGAACAGACGTAGCCGCCCCATTTCGTCAGATAGTTGGCCGCATCATAGGTGCTGGATTTCTGGCCGAACTGGATATACACGCCTTTGTAGGTAAAGCCGGCATTGATGCCGTGCTCGTGACCGACGAATATGGAATCGGTTCCCACCTCGCACAGATTATCCCACAATTCCCAGGAGGAATCAATACCGTTGAGAGCGGTGTTGACGATGCCGAAATCCCCTTCTTTTTTGTCGGGATGCTTATCGATCAGAATGGTTTTAAACGGCTCCTTCTCCACCGCCTCGTAATAGCCGTAATCCACCAGCGGCATTTTGAAAATATCCAGCGGAATATGGAATGCAAACGAGATCTTAACGTCGGGATTGATCTCCTCGCGGATACGGGTCGCCGTTTCCTTGAACCAATCGACCTGCAGCTGATGCACCATCGATGCGTTGAGGGTATGACCGTTTGCCAATGTCTGGGCACTTGCCGACGTCGAGCCGGTATCGATCATAAAGAACACGCGGGTGATTTTATCGTTTTGGCGAATGCCGACGGTATAGTTGCCGTTACCGGTCAGTTTGCGTTGCTTAAACAGGCAATGCTCCGCCTTTTCCAGTTGCTCACACTGCCAATCGGCGCCTTTTTTGGTTTCGGGATCGTGGTTGCCGAACACCGGCGCCCACGGAATGCCGAAGCTTTCCATTACCTCAATGAGCGCCAGCCAGCTGGTACCCTTGTCGTCAAATTCGCCATAGACGTTGTCACCGGTCAAAATGATCAGATCGGGCTTGACCGCCGCAACCGTTTCGCGAAGATACTTGAAGCAACGATCTTCCATCTTATCGGTTGCCCAGTAGGCAGCCGCTTTATTCCCCAGGCGATCCAAGGTACGCATCTGCGCGGCGTCGATGATCTGCGTATCAGTAAACTGCAGAATGACGGGGTCTCTCCCCGATTCTACGTCCACGATAAAGTCCACGGCAGGCTCTTTCTCGGGCTCGGCGTCCACTTGAGAATCCGCACAGCCGCAAAGCAAACCGATCAACAGCACAATCGTAAGCGACAGCGCCAACAGTTTTTTCATGTTCATCGTTGCCT
>JAFOFS010000043.1 GCA_017387165.1 Clostridia bacterium | reverse complement strand
GTCCATCCGGCAGCACCATGGCGCCGGCAGGAGCTTTGGTGGTTTCCTCTTTCAGCAGGGCTGCGGACACTGCCGGACAAATATCCGCCGTCACATCCGCCTGGTTCATCACCAGTTCCAGACGGCGCACCGGCTCATCGTCGCATTTACCCTGCAGGCGTTCCACGCAAGCAGTATAGTACCGACGCAGAATCTCCATACGGGACGCCTCGCAACAAGCGGCGTTATCCACGATGCAGTTGCCGGCCATATTCACCCCCATATCGGTGGGCGAACGGTACGGCGAGGTGCCGAGAATGCGCTCAAACATAAGGTTGAGCACGGGGAAAATCTCCACGTCACGGTTGTAATTGACCGCCGTTTTCTCGTAGGCTTCGAGGTGGAACGGGTCGATCATATTGACGTCGTTTAAGTCGGCGGTGGCCGCCTCGTACGCGAGGTTGACGGGGTGCTTGAGCGGCAAATTCCAGATCGGGAAGGTCTCGAATTTCGCATAGCCGGAGCGGATGCCGCGCTTGTAGTCGTGGTACAATTGGGACAGACAGGTGGCCATTTTGCCGCTGCCCGGACCGGGAGCGGTCACCACCACCAGCGGACGCTCGGTTTCGATATACTCGTTTTTCCCGAGACCGTCGTCGCTGACGATCTGTTGCACTTCGGAGGGATAACCGACGATGGGATAATGCCGATAGCAGCGGATGCCAAGCTCGGCAAGGCGCTTGAGGAACGCATCGGCGGCGGCTTGTCCGTCGTAACGGGTGAGCACCACGCTGCCGACCAACAGCTCCATTTCGCGGAAGGTATCGATCAGGCGCAGCACGTCCTCGTCGTACGTGATGCCGAGGTCACCGCGAATCTTGTTTTTCTCAATATCGGCGGCATTGATGACGATCACGATCTCCAGATCCGCTTTCAGCTGCTGCAGCATACGGATCTTGCTGTCCGGCGCAAAGCCCGGCAGCACGCGGGACGCGTGATAGTCGTCAAACAGCTTACCGCCGAACTCCAGATACAGCTTACCGCCGAATTGATCAATGCGGCGGCGGATCTGCTCCGACTGGAGCTGCAGGTAACGATCGTTATCAAACCCCATCTTCTTCATTTTACTATCCCTCTTTCGCACAATACTTGAAAACAGTATAACACATCTGTTGCGCAAAGAAAAGGGGATTTTTTTGTTTTTGCGTGAAATATTTGAACAAAACGAAATACCCCCGACCGTCGATGCGGTCGGGGGTATAGTTATTTCATTCTTTTGAGGACAAAGGCGCTGCGGCAGGGGACGTAGCAGGAGAAGCCCACCCAATCCGCAGGGGTACGGGTCGCCTCGTAGCGTGCCGAGCCGTCGATGCGGTCAAAGCCGCCGTAGGTGCCGTCGTCGGTGGACAGCACCACGCGGTAGCGTCCCTCCTTCCCGACGGGGATGAAGTAGCCGTCAAACGACTTGGTCGGGTGGAAATTAAAGACGAACACAAAGTCGCCCTTGGTGTAGATCAGGATCTTATCGTCCTGGTGCATCCAGCGGTTGACCGCCGCTTTGGTCAGC
>JAFOFS010000042.1 GCA_017387165.1 Clostridia bacterium | reverse complement strand
GTTGCCGCCCTTTTTCCTCTGCGGCGGCTGCGGCGGCTGATACGCCGGCTGTGGCGGCTGATACGGTGTGTAACGCGCATACGGCGTCGGCGGCACGGGAGGCTGCGGCGGAACCGGAGGCTGCGGCGGAACCGGAGGTTCAGCCGGCGCTTGCGGTTCGGCCGGAACCGGCGGCTCAACCGGCACTTGCGGCTCAACCGGCGCTTGCGGCTCAACCGGCGGCTCGGTCGGCGGCTCGGTCGGTTGCGATACGTTGTTCCATTCTTCAGACATAGTAATACCTCCAAGCGTTATTCGGCCACACTCGGCAGCCAGAAAGAAAATTCGGTATAATCATCGGGGCGGGAGCAGACCGTGATCTCGCCACCGTGCAGTTGAATCACCTGATGCACAATATAGAGTCCCAGACCGACGCCGCTTTTATCCATTCCGCGGGATTTATCGCTTTTGTAAAAGCGTTCAAACAGGTGCGGCATCTCTTCGGCAGAAACGCCTTCACCGCTGTTGCGGACGGTGCAGAAGACGCGGTCGTTTTGCCGCTGAACGTGCAAGCGGACGGTACCGCCGATGTTGACAAATTTGATGGCATTGTCCAGCAGATTGTACACCACCTGACCGATCAGATCGAAATCGGCGGTGATGAAGCACGGCTCGGTGCAATGTTCCAGACCCTCCACCGACAGTTGCTTCTGCTCGGCGCGTTGTTCAAAGGAAAGCGCCGTCTTGCAGACCAGCTCGGACAGGTCGAACCGCACGGGGCGAAGCGCCAGCGTGCCGTTATCGATACGGGACAAATTCAGCATGGCGTTGACCAGACGGGACAGGCGCTTGATCTCATCCGACACGATCTGCAGATAATGCGCCTGCCGTTCGGGCGGGATGGTGCCGTCCAGCACGCCATCCACAAAGCCTGCAATGGTGGTCATCGGGGTCTTCAGCTCGTGCGAAACGTTTGCCACGAAGCTGCGACTCATCCCCTCAACCGCCGACAGCGAAACCGCCATTTCGTTAAGCGATTGCGCCAACTGGGCAATCTCATCCGCGCCTTTGACCTGCACACGGGCGCTGAAATCTCCCTCACCGAAACGGCGGGTGACAGCCGCCATCTGACGCAGCGGCTTCACCATCCGATAGGTGATGACGTAGCAGCCGATGGTGCCAAGCAGCAAGGCGATCAACGCCGCCAGCAAATACATTTGCGCCTGCGCGCCGAGATACATGCCCAACGAGCCGGCTGAGGAGATCACAAAGACGTAACCAAGCATACGGTCGTGGTGGTAAATCGGTTCAGCCGCCGCATAGCGGTGCTTGGAAAACAGACCGTCCAGCGTTCCGGATGTAAAATACGTTCCCTCTGCCGTCTTCAGTCCGACCATGAGGTTTTCCGACAGCTTGCTGCCCGTTGCAGGGTCAGCGCTTTGGCGGGACGCCAGCAGAAGCAGATCACCGTCACTGTCGGTCAGCATCACTTCGATATCCGAGGTGACCGACACCGTTTCCACCAGCTCCAGCACGACGTTGTTATCCTGCAAAGCAGGCGGCAGGTATTCGCTGAAAGCGTCCCGCTCCACCTGTTCGGTGATGTTGAGCGCCAACAAACGGGCATCCTCCGACAGCGTTTTCCGCTGCTCACGCACCCAAAAGCTGGTAGACAGCAGCAGCTGCGCCACGCCGACCACCAAGATACCGGCCACCAAAAACAGCGAAAACAACGACATATACTTGGCAAAGACACTGGTAAAAAGTGACTTTCGCTTTTTCATTGTTTTACCTCAAATTTGTATCCGACGCTCCAAACCGTCTTGAGCGACCATTGGTCGGACACACCCTCCAATTTTTCACGCAGACGCTTGATATGGACGTCCACCGTACGGCTGTCGCCGTAGTACTCGTATCCCCACACCTCGTCCAGCAACTGGTCGCGTGTAAACACGCGGTTGGGATTGCCGGCAAGATGGAAAATGAGATCCATCTCCTTCGGCGGACAGGGAATCACCTGTCCGTCCACCTTAAGCTCGTAGTTTTCCATATTGATGCTGAGCTTATCGTAAACGACTTCGGTCACCTTTTTCTGTGCGTCGGCGCCGCTGCGGCGCAACACCGCCTTGATCCGCGCCACTACCTCTTTGACCTCAAACGGCTTGATGACGTAGTCGTCCGCGCCTAATTCCAAACCCAGCACGCGATCAAAAACCTCGCCCTTGGCGGTCAACATAATAATCGGCACCTGACTGATCTTCCGCAACTCACGGCAGACCTGCCAGCCGTCCAGCTGCGGCATCATCACGTCCAACAGCAGAATATCCGGATTTTCTTTATCGAAAATCGCCAGCGCCTCTGCTCCGGTGTAGGCTTGCACGACATCCCAATTCTCTTTTTCGAGATAGTGTGTCAACAGATCGCAGATGTTGCGATCGTCGTCCACAACCATCACTTTTATGTTTGCCATACCAATACCTCCTTTGGGTCAGTTTCAGTATAACACGGAAAAAAGAGCAAAATGTTAACCAACTTTGAATATTTTCCAACCTGTTTATGAATCAAAACAGCTCCGGTTCTTCGTAGTCGCTCTTGCGAAGCAGATCGGCCATACAGTCAAAGTTTGGCGCACGGTCGGTCAGGTTGTGGGTGTCGCTGCCCAGCACAAACAGGAAGTCGTCCTTGAGCAATCGCTTGACAAATTTCTTGGTCAGGCGATCTTTGGCCGCTTCGTTGTTGATCTGGATGATGGCATCTTCAAAGCCGATTATCCGTTCCAGCTGTTTTTTGTCCACCAGTCCCCAGGCCAAAAAGCGGTCCACGTGCGCCAGCATCGGCACAACTTCTAACTGATAGGCGATATTTTCCACTTCCTGCATCATCCAATCGGCGTGACGGACGTACGGGAATTCCAGCAGCAGCAAGCGAGTCCCCTCCACACAGAGCTGCTTCAGCTCCTCGCGGTCAGCCATTCCCCGTGCCAGTCGCACCTCGGCGCCGAGCAGCAACGGCGGAAATTCAGCCGCCTCCGGCGCGGCCATCAGCCGCTCGTAAGCAGCGGCGCGACGGGTGAGGTACTCCTCCACGCTTTCGTTTTCGGAATAATAGTGCGAGGTCAGCACGATATGCTCGACTCCCTGCTCACGCAGGCGGCGGATCATTTCGACCGAGGTCGCCACGTCGGGCGAGCCGTCGTCCATACCGGGTAAAATATGGGTATGAAAATCGTAGGCGAACACCGCTTCTCCCCCTTTCAACAGAAAAAAGCAGCCGACAAGCGTTGTTGTCGGCTGCTTTCGGATTTAGGCGTTTTCTTCGTCTGCGGCCGCGTTTTTCCGGCTGCCGTAGTAGCCGCCGTAGTAATACTTGTTACCGTAGCCGTAACGACCGCGGCGATCGTAATCGCCGTACATACGGTCACGCTCGTGGACGTTGGTGATGACCGAGCCGATCACCGTGCCGCCGTTCTGCGTGATGAGTTCCACCGCCGCGTTAAAGTCGCCGTAGGTGGTCTGCTTCTGACGCGCAATGACCAGCACGCTCGGCACACGGTCGAGCAGGGTCATCGCATCGGACACGACGCCGACGGGCGGCGTGTCGATAAAGACGTAATCGTACTTGCCCTTCACCGCATCCAGCAGCTCGGTCATCGAACGGGAAACCAGCAGCTCGGACGGGTTCGGCGGGATGGTACCCGACGAAATGAGGTCAAGGTTGGGAAGCACTTCCTCGTGAATGGCTTCCTCCAGCGTGCAGAAAGAGCTGAGAATGTTGGACAGGCCCAACTGGTTGGAACGCTTGAACACCT
>JAFOFS010000041.1 GCA_017387165.1 Clostridia bacterium | reverse complement strand
TGGATCGCTGCCCTCTACACGATGAAGCGATACTTTTTCGATATTATCAAAACTTTGATCGAAAGGATACGGATGATTGACCGTACAACCGCAAGCGAGCAGCATAGATGACAATATCAGGAAAATAACGGTCAAACGAATCGTTTTCATAATATCCTCCCATCAATTAACACTCACTCATTTGTATAATCCGAAATCAAATTATTAAATTGCCCTTCATCAAAAAAGAAAAAGCCGTATTGGTTCGTACCATCCCTATTAAAGCATTGGGCAAAAGGATATAGCAAATCAAAATCACCATTTTTGTATTCAATTCTTATAACAACATAACCTTCATTCATTTGACTGGGTTCACCCCAATTTACTGAATGTTTAAGATTATTCAAGCGAGCCACAAATTCATCAACCTCATCGATTTGAACGAGGACAGTATAATCATAGCGATATTCTCCCTCAACATAATCATCGAGAGAAACAATTTGAATGGACTCGACTGCATCAGCATCACAGTTATATTTTTGAGGACCCAAAAATCCACAAGAGCAACACAGAAGGATAAGGATTACGAAAGTAAGTGACGAAAACAGTAATCTTTTCATATCCATCCTCCTTGTAAATATGTATACACCACAAAATGGCAAAACGACCTCCGGGAATACCGGAGGTCGATATGGTTTGCTCATCTATGAACTTTCAAGTCAAGAGAATACCGCAGATGAAGCATATTGATCACCGGTACGCCCGTTGATTTCAGTATACACCGTGTGCAGTATAATGTCAATATGTGGAAAAGAATTAAGACCTACCGTTGCGCTTTTCTTACAGCTCGGAGGTGCAGTGCGGGCAACGGGTCGCGGCAATGGCGATTTCGCTGCAGCAGTGCGGGCAGATCTTGGTGGTCGGCTCGGCAGGAGCGACAACCTCTTCCTCTTTCTTTTTGCCGATCTGGGACAGGGAATTGATGCCCTTGACCAGCAGGAAGACGATGACCGCCATAATGAGGAAATCGATGACGGCGGTGATGAACGCGCCGTAGGCAAACACCAGCGCACCTGCTGCGGTCGCTTCGGCGGAGGTGAGGGTCACCTGCGCAGCGGTGGTACCGGCAGCGGCAGCCGCTTCATTGGCAGCCAGCTGAGCCGCCGCACGCGCCGCTTCCACGAGATCATGACCCTTGAGCACCACGTATTGGGTGGCGAAATTGGTGCCGCCGGTGATCAGACCGATGAACGGCATAATGAGGTCGTTGACCGCGGAGGTGACGATTTTCTGGAACGCGCCGCCGATGATAACGCCGACAGCCAGATCCAGCACGTTACCGCGCATCACAAAGGTTTTGAATTCGCCGAGAATTTTGCAGGGTTTCTTTTCTTTTTTAGCCATTTCTATTCTCTCCTTTTGTTATGATTTCCGGCTCGGCCGGTTTTGGTGCTTTTTCGGTGAGCTTGCGTTTGACCGCCACGCCCTCGTACTTTTTCTTCACCTGCACCCGGGCGGTGTAGGCCTTGCCGCAGCCGGGACAGACCATATCCGCAAAAAAGGATTGATTAAAGAATCGCCAGTCCTTTTTGGTCTTTAACCGCCGATGACAATCGGTGCAGCGGAAAGACAGATAACCGTTTTTGATAAGCGGATGATGAATATCGCCGATGACGTACGGCTTAAAGGTGAGCCGCTTGTAGAACTCCTCGTCCGCCGGTCGCAGCGCCGCCTCAAAGCTTTCACGGTCAAACAGCTTGGCCAGCACACGGGCGGTCATTTCGCTGTCGTCTTGCGCCCGATGGGCGGTCAGCCCCTCGTCGCTGATGCCGAGCGTTTCGCAAGCACGGGTGAGCCCCATCTGCTGCTTGTCGTCCCCGTCCATACGGCTTTGACAATACGCCTGCGCGTCCACGTAATTTTGCATCCAGGGGAGATGCGTTTTCTTGAAGAAGAAACGGTAGTTTTCCAGCAGCACCGACAGATCGGTGTTGCTCCAGGTGAGCAGCACCGAGGTCCCCTCACCGATCCAGGCGGTCAGATCCCGCATCGCCTGTTCAAAGGAGATGCCGTCTTTGAGCTCGTCCGCCGCGATACCGGTCAGGTCGGTGACGAGGTTGGTGATTTTTTTGCTGACGACCGGACGGATCATCGCGTGAAAGCCGCCGATCTTTTGCATGGAATCATCCAGCATGGTGGCGCCGATCTCAATGATCTCGTTGAAGTAGCCGTGAGCGGCTTTGGACCACGAACCGTTCCATTCCAGATCCATTATCACGTACTTCACGGATTACCCCATTTCCCCAAGGCGGCGACCGCCGAGGATATGAAAATGCAGATGTCCGACCGTCTGACCCGCTTCTTCGCCGTTGTTGGTGACCACACGGTAGTCGGTGATGCCGAGCTGCGCGGCAATGGTCGGAATGACCGAGAAGAGGTGACCCACCACCGCGGCATTGTCGGCGTTCAGCTCGCAGACACCGCAGGCAATATGTGCTTTCGGAATCACCAAAACGTGGGTGGGAGCGACCGGCGCGATGTCGTGAAACGCCAGCACCAGATCGTCCTCATACACCTTGTTCGACGGGATGACACCCGACGCAATCTTGCAAAACAGGCAGTTTTCCATTTCTCTGCCTCCTTACAGCATTGCTTTCAGTTCGCTTGCTGCCACAGTGGCGACCTCACCAAGCTTGGCGAGATCCTTGCCGGCGCCCATGGCGCTGTCGGGACGACCGCCGCCGTTGCCGCCGCAGAGAGCGGTAACCGCTTTGATGAGCTTGCCGGCGTGCGCGCCTGCCTTGACCGCGTCTGCCGCGCAGATGCAGGCAAAGGAGAGAGCGTCGGTCTTGCCGACCAGCAGCACCACCGTTCCCTCGGGAATGGTGCTCTTGACGTTGTCTGCCATCGTGCGGATGGCGGCGGAATCGCTGCCGTCCATCACCGCAACCGCCAACTTGAGCGAGCCGACCTCGACCGCCGAACCGAGCAGATCGTTCAGCTTGGCCGCCGCCAGCTTGCTTTCGGCGGCATCGCGCTCACGCTTGACCGCGTGCAGCTCGTTCATCAGCTGCTCGGCGCTGCGTACCAGATCGTCTGCCGAATTGGCTTTCATCGCCGCGGCCGCTTCGGCCATCAGCGCCTGCAGACCTGCCACGTAATCCAGCGAGTTGTTGCCGGTGACCGCCTCGATACGGCGGACGCCTGCCGCGACCGAGGATTCGCTCACGACGTGGAACAGACCGACCTTGCCGATGTTATCGACGTGGGTGCCGCCGCACAGCTCGACCGACACCTGCGGCACGTTGACCACGCGCACGACGTCGCCGTATTTTTCACCGAACAACGCCATGGCACCCATGGCACGGGCCTGATCGATCGGCATTTCGCGGAGATCGGTGGCGATCGCCTCGAGGATCCAGCCGTTGATCTTTGCCTCGATCGCCTTCAGCTCGTCGGCGGTCAACGCCTGGAAATGGGTGAAGTCGAAACGCACGCGGCTGTCGTCCACCAGCTGACCGGCCTGCTCGACGTGGGTGCCCAGCACCTCGCGCAGAGCCGCCTGCAGCAGGTGAGCGGCGGTGTGGTTACGCATGATGGCCTTGCGGCGATCCACGTCCACCGCGACGGTGACCGTGTCACCGACCGCCAGCGTACCCTCGGTGACGCTCACCGAATGCAGAATCACACTTTGATGATTTTTCTTGGTGTCCACCACCTTGACGGTGGCGCCGGCGGAGGTGATCACCGCCGTATCGCCCACCTGACCGCCGGATTCGGCGTAGCAGGGGGTGGTGTCCAGCACCAGCACCGCATCGGCGCCGGCCTCGACCGAATCGACGCGGGCGTCGTTTTGCACGATGGCCAGCACCTTGGCTTCGCAGGTGAGGTCGGTGTAGCCGACGAAATCGGTCGCGGTCATATCCGCCACCATATCCGCCTGACCCAGCCACGCATCCGCGCCGGCATTTTTACGGGCGTTACGCGCACGCTCACGCTGCTCCAGCATCAGCGAACGGAAGGTCTCCTCGTCGGCGGTCATACCGCGCTCTGCCAGAATTTCCTTGGTCAGATCCAACGGGAAACCGAAGGTGTCGTACAGACGGAATGCATCCTCGCCGGACAGCACCGAGCCGTTGGACGCATCCATCATATCGCCGAGGATCTGCAGACCCTGGTCGATGGTTTTCGCAAAGCTCTCTTCCTCGACGTTGATCAGCTTGAGGATCATATCCTGCTTGTCACGCAGCTCGGGATAGGAGTTTTCGTTGCAATCGATGACCACCTTGGCAACCTCACCGAGGAAGCAGCCCTGAATGCCGAGCAGACGACCGTGACGGGCGGCGCGGCGAAGCAGGCGGCGGAGGACGTAGCCGCGTCCTTCGTTGGAGGGCATCACGCCGTCACCGATCATAAAGGTGCAGGAGCGCACGTGGTCGGTAATGACGCGCAGCGAGATATCCTGCTTTTTGTCGTCGCCGTACTTGATGCCGGCGATGGCGCAGATTTTCTGCATAATGCTCTGCACGGTATCCACCAGGAACAGGTTGTCCACGTCCTGCATCACGCAGGCCAGACGCTCCAGACCCATACCGGTGTCGATATTCGGATGCTCCAGGGGGGTATAGGTGCCCTTGCCGTCCGAATCAAACTGGGAGAACACGACGTTCCAGAATTCGATGTAACGATCGCAGTCGCAGCCCGGCTTGCAATCCGGCTTGCCGCAACCGTGCTCCGGACCGCGGTCGAAGTGGATCTCGGTGCAGGGACCGCAGGGACCCTCGCCGTGCTCCCAGAAGTTGTCCTTTTTGCCCAGACGCACGATACGGGAGGGGTCCAGACCGACCTTTTCGGTCCAGATTTTGTAGGACTCCTCGTCGTCGAGATAGATGGTCGCCCACAGACGGTCAACCGGCATCTCCAGCACCTCGGTGCAGAATTCCCACGCCCACGGGATGGCCTCCTCCTTGAAATAGTCACCGAAGGAGAAGTTGCCCAGCATCTCAAAGAAGGTGCCGTGACGGTCGGTGATACCGACGTTTTCGATGTCACCGGTGCGGATGCACTTCTGGCAGGTAGTGACACGGCCGCGCGGCGGCGTGATCTCGCCGGTGAAGTACTTCTTCATCGGCGCCATACCCGAGTTGATGAGCAGCAGGCTCTTGTCGTTTTTCGGAATGAGCGAGAAGGAGGGCAGGCGCAGATGCTCCTTGCTCTCAAAGAAAGAGAGATACTTCTCGCGCAGTTCGTTTAATCCGGTCCATTGCATAGTGTTTTCGATCCTTTCTGAAAAGAAAAATAGCTTTCCCCCCAAGAATTGGGACGAAAGCTTCCGTGGTACCACCCAAATTGCGGCAAATCGCTCTGCCGCCACTCTTGCTCCTTAACGCGGAGAAACGCCGCCCATTACGGCAGGACTCGGGAACGGCGCTTTGCTTCTCGCAACAAACGACCTTTCAGCACGCGCACGGCGCAGTCGTTCTCTCTGGGAAGGAGAGGGGCAAATGGTTTCCGTCATCGTCTTTTGCTTATATTAAAATAACCACCAATAGTATAAACGCGAAATCGCAATTTGTCAACCCTCTTTTACTTGCGAAATGCGCCGACTTGTGATAAAATAGAAAACACACCGCGAAAGGGGGAGAGAGGATGGACTATCGCCTTGTCCGCAAAAACCGCAAGACGGTGTCGATGAAGCTTGACCCCGACGGCTCGGTGGTGGTGACCGCCCCGTTGTGGGTATCCCGTCACCGCATCGACGCGTTTGTTGACACCCACGCCGCTTGGGTAGAAAAGCAGCGTCTGCGCCTGCGCGACCGCGCCGCGCAGGAAGCCGCTCTCACCCCCGAGCGGATCGCGGCGCTGAAACGAAAAGCCAAGACCGAGCTGCCGCCGAAGATTGCGGCGTACGCGGCGATCCTCGGTGTCCGTCCGACCGGCTTTAAGGTGACCTCTGCCGCCAAACGCTTCGGCAGCTGCAGCGCCAAAAACAGCCTTTGCTTTTCGTGGCGGCTGATGCAGTATCCGCCGGAAGCGATCGACTATGTGGTGGTACACGAGCTGTGCCACATTCTGCACCACGACCACAGTCCGGCGTTTTACGCGGCGGTGGCACGGGTGATGCCGGATTACAAACGACGGGAAAAATTACTGAAAACTACCCCCGCGGATGATTGACGACGTTGGTGGGACAACCGTTTATCCAGTTTTGCAGGTTGTCGCAGACAATGCCCATCAGACGGCTTCGGGTTTCAAACGGCGCCCACGCGACGTGAGGGGTCAAGGTGATCCCCTTTACACCTAAAAGTGGGCATCCCTCCGCCATCGGCTCGGTGTGCAGCACGTCCACCGCCGCGCCGGACAGCTTACCGCTGCGTACGGCGTCTGCGAGTGCCTGCTCGTCCACGATCGGACCGCGGGCGGTGTTGACGAAATACGCTCCCGTCTTGCAGGCGGCAAACGCCGCTGCGTCGAATTTCAGACGGGTGCCCTCGTTCAGCGGCGCATGGACGCTGATAAAATCCGATTCAGCCAGCAATCGCTCAAAGCTGACCGCTTCGGCGCCGTCGTTCGGGGCGGTACGCGTGTGTACCAACACGCGCATACCGAATGCTTTGGCGATCTCCGCGACCTTTCGACCGATGTGACCGTAACCGAACAGTCCCAGCGTTTTGCCTGCCAGCTCCATGGTCGGGCAGACGAACGGCGAAAAGGTGGGGGAACGCAGCCAGCCGCCTGCCTGTACGAACGCGTCGTATTCTCCGACCCGGCTGGCGTGCTCCAAAATCAGCGCAAAGGTGTGCTGCGCGACCGCGTCGGTGGAGTAACTGCCGGCGTTGCAGACGGTGATCCCGTGCGCGTCGGCATAGGTCAGATCGACGTTGTTGTAGCCGGTCGCAAACAATCCGACGTAGCGCAGATGCGTTGCCTTGACCAACGATTTTTCATCCAAAATCGTTTTGTTGCAGAGGATGACGTCCGCCTCCGCCACCCGATCGATGAACTCGGTGGGATTGGAAAGCGTATACGGCACCACCCGTCCGTACGGGGTGAAGATGTCGGAGGAAATATCTCCGTTGGTGATGGTCTGCCAGTCAGGCAACACGATGGTCAACATACGAAACAACTCCTTTGGAAAGAGGGTTTAAAATTTGCAGATTTTTATTGATGCGGACGGCTGTCCGGTGGTGGATATCACCATCCGCACCGCAGCGCGCTTCGGCGTTCCCTGCACCATTTTGTGCGATACGGCGCACCGCTTTGAACGGGAGGGAGCCACCACCGTCACGGTGGAAAAAGGCGCCGACAGCGTCGATTTCAAGTTGGTCAATCTGGTGCAGACGGGGGACGTGGCGATCACGCAGGACTACGGTCTGGCGGCGATGTGCCTGGCCCGTGGGGCGATTCCCCTCAACCAGAACGGCTTGCTTTTTACCGACCGCAATATCGACCAACTGCTCTTTTCCCGCTACGTCGGGAAAAAGGTGCGCCGCGCCGGCGGTCGGCTGAAAGGTCCGCCCAAACGCACCGCCGAGCAGGACGCCGCGTTTGAGCAGACGCTGTCAAGGGTATTAACCGAAAGGATGTAATAAAATATGCTGGATTACGCAAAGGTATTGGCCGAACAGTTTGAGGTAAAGGAACTGTACGTGCAAAACATCATCGCCCTGCTGGACGAGGGCAACACCATTCCGTTTATCGCCCGTTACCGCAAGGAACAGCACGGCACGATGGACGACCAGACCATCCGCCGCCTGGCGGAACGGCTGGAATATCTCCGCGGCTTGGATGCCCGTCGCGAGGAGGTGCGAAACGCCATTCTCGCGCAGGAGAAGCTGACCGACGAGATCGGCGCGGCGCTGGACAAAGCGGCGACGCTGGCGGAGATCGAGGATATCTACCGTCCGTTTAAGCAGAAGCGCCGTACCCGCGCGTCTGTCGCCAAGGAACGCGGTCTGGAACCGCTGGCGGAGGCGATCCGCCTGGGTCAGACCCTTGGCGGCGATCCGCATGCGCTGGCAAAGGACTTCGTCGATCCCGAGAAAGAGGTGCCGGATATTGAGGCGGCGCTGGCAGGCGCCAACGACATTCTCGCCGAGCAGATTTCGGACGATGCGGAGATCCGCAAGCGCTTGCGTAATCTGATGCGGTTAAACGGCGTGGTGCATACGGTGGCGCCCAAGCCGGATGAAAACTCGGTGTATGCTCGCTTTGACGATTACAGCGAAGCGGTGCGGAAAATGGCAGGACATCGCGTACTGGCGATCGACCGCGCCGAGAAAGAGGAATACCTGCGCGTGTCGGTGGAGATGGACGACGAGCGTCCGCTCCGCGTCATTCGTACCGTCGCGGTGACGGGGGATAACCTCTGTTCCGATTTCGTGATGGCGGCCGGCGAGGACGCCTATCGCCGCCTGATCTATCCGTCGGTGGAGCGGGAGATCCGCAACGAGCTGACCGACGCTGCCGCCGAAGCGGCCATCCGCGTGTTCGGGGATAACCTGCACCAGCTGCTGATGCAGCCGCCGGTCAAGGGACAGGTCACCATCGGTCTGGATCCCGGCTTCCGCACCGGTTGTAAGCTGGCGGTGGTGGACGCCACCGGTCGCGTGCTGGATACGGCGGTCATCTATCCCACCCATTCGCAGGCGCAGATCGAGAAATCCAAGCAGATTCTGAAAGAAAAAATTCAGCGGCATAAGGCGACGGTCATTGCCATCGGCAACGGTACCGCCTCACGCGAGACCGAGCAGTTCACCGCGTCGGTGCTGCGCGAGCTGCCGCAAAAGGTGGCGTACGTCATCGTCAACGAGGCAGGTGCCTCGGTTTATTCGGCTTCTCCTGCCGCTGCGGCGGAAATGCCGGAATTTGACCTCACCCTCCGCAGCGCGGTGTCCATTGCCCGCCGCCTGCAGGATCCGTTGGCCGAGCTGGTCAAGATTGAGCCGAAAGCCATCGGCGTCGGTCAGTACCAGCACGATATGCCGCAAAAGCAGCTGACCGCCACGCTGGACGGCGTGGTGGAGGACTGCGTCAACGAGGTCGGCGCCGACCTCAATACCGCCTCGGCGGCGTTGCTGTCCCACATTTCGGGACTCAATGCGACGCTGTGCAAAAACATCGTGGCCTATCGCGAGGAAAACGGTGCGTTTGCCACCCGTGCGGAGCTCAAAAAAGTGCCGAAGCTCGGCCCGAAGGCGTTTGAGCAATGCGCCGGCTTCCTCCGTGTCACCGAATCGGCCGATCCGCTGGATCATACGGCGGTGCACCCCGAATCGTACGCGGCGGTCAAAGCGCTGCTGGCGCATTTCGGTCTGAAGGTGGCAGACGTGGCAAAGGGCAATCTGTCGGCATTGACCGACGGTGTCGCCCGTGAGGGCTTGGCGGCGGTCGCCGCCGCGATCGGCATCGGTGAACCGACGCTGCAGGATATCTTAAAAGAACTGGTCAAGCCGGGTCGCGACCCGCGTGACGAGCTGCCGCCGCCGATGCTCCGCACCGACGTGATGCAACTGGAAGACCTGACCGAGGGGATGCAGCTGAAAGGCACCGTCCGCAACGTGATCGACTTTGGTGCATTCGTGGATATCGGCGTGCATCAGGACGGTCTGGTGCATATCTCCCAGATCGGGGATAGGTTCATCAAGCACCCGTCTGAGGCGCTGAAGGTAGGGGACGTGGTCACCGTCAAGATTCTGTCGGTGGACGTCAAGAAAAAACGCATCGGGCTGACCATGAAGGGTGTGCCGCAATAATAGTGAAAAAGCCGCAAATGCGGCTTTTTCTTTTTATCGGATACTCCGACCTTCGATATAATACCGCTTGCTCTGCGCCTCTCCGATGGAGAAGGTCTTGCGCGGCAACGCGCCGTCGTGCAGAATGGCAGGGAAGAGGTCATCTTTTTGCATACCGTCAAACAGGAAGCCGACGGCGTTTTGCTGCTGCGCCAGCTGCTTGGTGCTGTCAACGCCGTGGATGTAATCCACCGTCACCTCGGGATGTGCCGCGACGTAGGCGTCGAGGAAATCCTGCAGCGTGCCGACCGGCAAATGCTGGGTCGGATGGAGGACGGTCAGCTTGCCGCTGCGGTCGCCGGTCACCCACTCGATGACCTGCGGCTGCTCGTCGGTCGGTTCGCCGCCGGCAAAGGCAGCCTCCATTTCCGCCAGCAGCGCCGGCACGTCTGCGCCGAATACCACGCGATAAATCGGCTCAAATTCCATTGAGGCGTCGTGGATGTTGACCAGTTCGACCAGCGAATAGCGGTTTTTCGGATTGGGATTTTGCTGATAGCAGGTCTTGGCGGTCACCAGCGAATGGTTGCCGTCACCCACCGCAAACAGCATCGATTGCTCCGCTCCGAGCGCTCCGAGCGCATTCAGCACACGGGTCTGCTGCTCCTTGCCGACCAGATAGCCGCGGATGTGACCGCCGCCCTGCATCAGCTCAAAATCGTACAGCAGCGGCAACGCGGCCTCCGCCAACGGCTCGATCACCGTTTTCTGCTCGTCGTCCACCAACAGCAGCACGTGCGGCAGTTCCATCGGCGCATCCTTACGGATTTGCACACGGGGCGGAATACGGGATGCCACCCAGCCCTCGGTTGCGCGGATACGGGCCGGTTTTTCCCGTTCGTAGCTGTATTCCTCCAGATCGATCGCACCGACCAGACCGCGACGGACGCTGCCGTCGGGGAGAGTGCGTTCGACGTAAATCATCGCGTCTTCATACGTGTGGAGCAGATCGCTTTGCAGATAATCCGCCATCGCGGCATTGATGGCGGCAATGCGCTTTTCGGGCTGCTGCTCCAGATACACCTCGGGGAAGACCAGCCGCAAGGCTGAAGG
>JAFOFS010000004.1 GCA_017387165.1 Clostridia bacterium | reverse complement strand
GGGGCGGGAAATACGCTGAACAATCCCGTGATATTCGTGCGGGGGGGCGAGATTCATTTTCTCTTCCTGAAAAATTACCGGACGCTCTTCCATTGCGTCAGCACCGACGACGGCTGCAGCTTCAGCGCGCCGCGGGAAAAACAGATCGACAGCGGCTTCTTCTATAACGCCGTTGCGGTCGGCCCGGGGCACGGTATCGTGCACGGCGGGCGGATGATCGTGCCGATCTGGTTTGCGCAGAACACCAAAAACGCGAAATCGCACCGTCCCTCGGTGATTTCCACACTCTATTCCGACGACGGCGAGAGTTGGCACCTGGGCGAGATCATCGGCGAGGGCGTTCTGGTTAACCCCAGCGAATGTGCGCTGGCGGTCACGTCAGATGGGAAAGTTCTTATCTCCATCCGCAACGAAAACGACTGCCGACAGCGGGCCTTTGCGCTGAGCGAGAGCGGCATCGGGGGCTGGCGGGATCTGCATTTTGATCCGCAGATGCCCGACCCCGTCTGCATGGGCAGTATGTGCCACGCGAACGGCAAGATCTATCATATCAACTGCGAATCAAACACTGCCCGGGAAAATCTTACCGTGAAAATCAGCGGGGACTGCTTTGCGCACTTTGACCGGGTTCCGGTCGATACGCCGGCCGGCTATGCGGACCTGGCGGTGCGGGGGGACACCCTCTTCGTGCTGTACGAGCGCGACTGCAACCGCGGCGGGCTGCATTTTCAGCGAATCGTGCTTTGATGAAAACTCCGGGGCGGAAACACCCCGGAGTTTCGTTTTTGGGCCGTATTCCGCTGTGTGAAGCTGATACAGTGCTTTCGCTTGACATTCGTTTTGTCGGGGGTGATTCTGACCGAGACATGATTTTTTGCAAGAAAAATTCGTTTATCCTGCAAAAATATTCAAAAACATATTGATTTATGCACCAATTCTATGTTATAATGAAAATAATATACATCCGAACATGACGTTTGGAAAAAGGTATCACGCAGGAGGTTCCTATGAACGGAAATACGTTGCAAATTTTTATCGCCATGGTCGTTTACATGGCCGCCGTTATTTTGATCGGTGTCGTTTATGCCAAGCGCGCCAACAAGAGCTCTGAGGAATATTACCTCGGCGGACGCTCGCTCGGTCCTTGGGTTACGGCCATGAGTGCCGAGGCGTCGGATATGAGCGGCTGGCTGCTGATGGGTCTGCCCGGTGTCGCATACTGGTGCGGCCTGGCCGACGCAGCCTGGACGGCTATCGGTCTTGCCATCGGTACATATCTCAACTGGCTGATCGTTTCCCGCCGGCTCCGCCGCTACAGCGTGCGGGCCAACAATTCGATCACGCTGCCCGACTTCTTCTCGAACCGCTTCCGTGAGAAGTCGCCGGTGATCATGCTGATCTCAGCCGCCTTCATTCTGATTTTCTTCACCGTATACGCTGCCAGCTGCCTGGTGACCTGCGGTAAGCTTTTCTCCACCCTCTTCGGTGCGCCCTACGTTGTGATGATGATCGTCGGTGCGGTTTTTGTTCTGCTCTACACCATCCTCGGCGGCTTCTTGGCCGAGAGCGTGTCCGACTTTATGCAGGCTATCGTGATGATCACCGCCCTGACCGTCATTGTGGTGATCTCGACGATCAAGGCCGGCGGTATCGGTGAGGTTATCGCCAACGCACAGAATATCCCCGGTTTCCTCGAGTTCTTCGGTCTTGCCAACCCGACGGTTGATGCAGCCGGCGTACAGCTCGTCGAGGGCGGTCTGCCGGTCTTCGGCGAGCCGCTGCCCTACGGTCTGCTGACGGTTGCTTCGATGATGGCGTGGGGTCTTGGCTACTTCGGTATGCCCCAGGTTCTGCTGCGCTTC
>JAFOFS010000040.1 GCA_017387165.1 Clostridia bacterium | reverse complement strand
ATACGTCATCACCGGCAACGGTCACATCCGATAACAAAACAAAAAAGCGTTTCCTTGGAGCTCCAAGGAAACGCTTTTTTGTTTTGTTATCGGATGTGACCGTTGCCGGTGATGACGTATTTGTAGGTGCAAAGCTCCTCCAGACCCATCGGACCGCGGGCGTGCAGACGCTGGGTGGAGATGCCCATCTCGCAGCCGAGACCGAACTCGCCGCCGTCGGTGAAGCGGGTGGAGGCGTTGAGGTACACCGCCGCCGCATCCACGCCTGCCGCAAACGCGGACAGAGCCTCTGCGTCCTTCGACACGATCGCTTCGCTGTGACCGGTGGAATGGGCGGCAATGTGGGCGATCGCCTCCGCTTCCGAGTCCACCACCCGTACCGCGAGGATGTAATCGAGGAATTCGGTATCGAAATCGTTTTCGCCGGCAGGGACGCCGTCGATGATCGCCGCCGCACGGGGGCAGAGCCGCAGCTCGACGGGATGCTTCTCCCGACCGTCTGTCAGCTTATCCTTCAGCATCGGCAGAAATTCCGCCGCGACGTCGGCGTGTACGAGCAGCACCTCCTCCGCATTGCAGACGGCAGGACGGCTGGTTTTGGCGTTTTCGACGATGGACAGCGCCATCTGCAGATCGGCCGCCTTGTCCACGTAGACGTGGCAGATGCCGGTGCCGGTCTGGATGCAGGGGACGGTGGCGTTTTCCACACAGCTGCGGATCAGACCCGCGCCGCCGCGGGGGATGAGCAGATCCACCAGCCCGTTGGCGGTCATCAACTCGCGGGCGCTTTCGCGGCTGGTGTCCTCCACCAGCACGATGGCATCCTGCGGCAAGCCGACCGCGGCCAAACCGCGCCGAAGCGCGGCAACGATGGCGGCGGCGCTGTTCCACGCATCCTTACCGCTGCGCAGCACGCAGGCGTTGCCGCTTTTGATGGAAAGAGCGGCGGCATCGGCGGTGACGTTGGGACGGCTTTCGTAAATGATGGCCATCACACCCATCGGAACCGCCACGCGACGGATAAGCAGTCCGTCCTCACGGCATCGCTCCTGCAGCACCCGACCGACCGGATCGGGCAGCGCAACAACGTCGCGAATGCCGTCTGCCATTCCTTGCAGACGGGCAGGGGTGAGCAACAGACGGTCGAGCATCGAATCGCTGATGCGTCCTTTTGCCGCCTGCATATCCGCCGCATTGGCGGATAAGATCGCGTCGCTTTCGGCAAGCAGAGCATCCGCCATCGCCAGCAACGCGCTGTTTTTCTGTTCGGTAGAGGCGATCGCCACCGCCGTTTTGGCGGCCTTGGCTTTCAGCAGCAGGTCGCGAGTGGTCATACGCCCACCTCCGCGAGGAAACGGGTGCCGGCCGACCGACCCTCCGCAATGTCGTACAGCAGCTCCGGCTTGGCGCCGTTGGCGATGACCATATCGGTGCCCTCGGCATTGACCAGCTGCGCCGCCTTGAGCTTGGTGGCCATACCGCCGGTGCCGAGCTTGCTGCCGCGACCGCCGGCCGTGGTGAGCAGTTCGGGGGTGACCCCGTGCACTTCCTTGACCAGTTCGGCGGTCGGATCGGTATGCGGATCGGCGGTGTACAACCCGTCGATATCGGTGAGCAGCACCAGCAGATCGGCGTGGACGCAATTCGCCACCACCGCCGCCAGCGTGTCGTTGTCGCCGACCGCGATCTCGTGGGTCGCGACCGTGTCGTTTTCGTTAATGATGGGCAACGCGTCCAGTTCCAACAGACGGAACAGCGTGTTTTCGACGTTGTGCCGACGCTCGGGATTTTCGATATCCTCACCGGTCAGCAGAATCTGCGCAACCGTGTGATTGTATTCCCCAAACAGCTTGTCGTAGGTGTACATCAACTCGCATTGACCCACCGCGGCGGCCGCCTGCTTGGTCGGCATATCGGCCGGACGCTCGGACAGACCGAGCTTGCCGACCCCCATACCGATGGCGCCCGAGGAAACCAAAATGATGCGATGGCCGGCGTTTTTCAGATCGCTCAATACACGGCAAAGCTCCTCCACGCGGCGGATGTTGAGATGACCCGTCGCATGAGCGAGGGTGGAGGTACCGACTTTTACTACCAGTTTCATTTTCCCAATTCCTTTGTTCTTTCATAAGCGGCGACTACCGCGTCGGTAACGTCTGCGCGGAAGGAGCCTTGCTCCAGACGGCGAACGCCCTGAATGGTGCTGCCGCCGGGACTGCACACCGCGTCCTTCAGCACGCCGGGATGCTCACCCGTTTCCAAAATCAGCTCGGCGGTACCGGCCAGCATCTGCGCCGCGTACAGCAGCGCCTTGTCTCGCGGCAGACCGCAGGCGACGCCGCCGTCGGCCAACGCCTCGACGAATTGGCAGGCAAATGCCGGACCGCAGCCGGAAACGGCACTGCCGGCATCGATGAGCGCTTCGGGAATGCGGTCAAAGCGACCTGCCGCCGCCATAAAGCGGAGGAACTCCGCTTCCTCCTCATCGGTGATGCCTGCGGCGGTGTAGAGGATCATTCCCTTTCCGACCGAGGCAGGGGTGTTGGGCATAATGCGGATGACGGGATGCTCCTTGCCGCACAGCTCGCGGATACGGGCAACCGTCAGACCGGCCGCCATCGTCACCAGAACGAAACGGTCAAGACGCTTGTTCAGCACCGGCGCGAGCGCACCGAGCATCTGCGGCATCACCTGCGGCTTGACTCCCAAAAACAGCCAGTCGCAGCCGGCAGCCAGCGCGTCGTTGTCGGCCGCGTGACCGCCCAGCTCGGCAGCCAGCACTTCGGCCT
>JAFOFS010000039.1 GCA_017387165.1 Clostridia bacterium | reverse complement strand
GCAGAATGCGCCGGGCTGATCGCATACGCGCTTAACACCGCGTTGCAGCCAACCCTGACCCTCGCGGATATTGAACTCTTTTTGGCATAGCGAACTCCCCTGCGGCATATGATGGTTGCAGGAGACGGTTTACCAAAGGAGGATCCGCACATGGAACAACCAATCACGCAGTTGGAATTGCTATGCGTCCGCACAACAGACAAAACCGACGGGCAGGTCCGTGCCCATACGGCTGCCGTCGTCTTTACAAAACCACACCCACACAGAAAATTACCGTCGGTCCTGCGCCGTTGCACCGCGCTCGGTTTATCGGCCATACTGCTCACCGCCACGCCGGAGCCCGGCGCAATCCTACCGGAACTTTTGCTGCAAAGCGAAGTATCCGGATTCCCGGCCAACTATACGACAGCGGATTTGCCGATCTTTTCGTTTGCGGAGCGGCTGGACAAGCAAACAATGCGCCTGCCGGACGAACCGGCGGTAATGGAGCCCGCTTTGCCGCCGATCCGGCTGGATACCGGGTTCAACCGCCCTGCCAACGACCGCAGCTCCGCCGGGTTGCTTTCGCGGCTGTTTGACCAAGGAAATACAGAAGCCGTGCGATCGTTGACGATCGCACCGACTTCCGACTACGGCTACGACGCGTACAAGGATATTCTCATTGCAAACGGCAGCGGTAAAACACTAGACCCGGCAACCCTTTTGGCAGAACCACTTGCGTTGCATACCGTCACCGCCGAACCGAAAGTTCTGATTTACCATACGCACGCCTGCGAAGCCTACACCCCCGGCCCACTCGACAACTATACGGTTGATCCCTCCGACCGTTGTAGCGATCCGGCCTACAATGTCGTGCGGATCGGATCGGAGATGACCGCAATGTTGCGCTCGTATGGGATCGGCGTGATTCACGACCCCACACTTTACGACGAGGAATCCTACACCGGCGCCTATGGCCGTTCTTTGGCGGGCGTACAGCTGATCTTGGCGAAATACCCATCGATCGAGGTCGTGATCGATGTTCACCGCGACGCACTCAACCAGCCGGACGCGCGAAAATACAAACTTGTCAGCGAGATCGACGGCGAAGAATGCGCGCAGTTGATGTTGGTAATGGGCACCGATGCCGCCGCAAACGATCATCCGCGTTGGGCTGAAAACCTGAAGCTCGCCCTACATATGCAGGAGCGGTTGCTTGCCCGTTCGGCAACGATCATGCGGCCGATCAAGCTCACGCGCTCGAGCTACAACCAGTTTACCTCGCCGGGAGCCATGATTTTAGAGGTCGGCGCAAACGGTAACTCGCTTTTGGAAGCGGCAAAAGCCGGGCAGGCATTTGCCGAGGAGCTCGCAAAGCTCCTTTTGGAGGTCGAATGAAAGTGGCTATTGCAAAAAAACGGCGAATATGGTAAAATATTGGTACAGACGATCGTCTGCACCAACAAAGAGACAGAACGGATGAGATCGGTGGAACGAGAGAAAAAAGTTTTCTTCAGGAATAACCTGCTCGGCGGATTTAACAAAGCCGACGTCATTGCCTATATCGCACAGCAGAACAAAGAACAGATCGCCGAACTGGAAGAGCTGAAGCTCGATTTGGCGGCGGCCGAACTCGCACAGAAGGATGCCGAGTTAAAGGCCGACAATTTGAAAGATGCGTTGGAGGATGCCAACGCTGCGTTGGCACAGGCACAGGCCGAAACCGAACAGCTCCGTTCCGAACTCGCGGAACAGGCAAACCGCCTTTCGGTTCTGGAAGCCGCCAGAAGCGAATCGGACAACCGGTTTCAGGCGTTTTTCTCCGAGCTGCGCGATGCGGCCGGCGAACTGAACACCGTTGCCCTCCCCTCATCTTCCGAGGATAAGCGCATTGTTGAGCTGACGCAGCGCATTGACGCGCTCTCGTCCGAAAACCACGATCTTCGCGTTGCGTTGGATAAAATGGACGGATTCCGCAAAGCGATCCACCATCTGCTCTCCGGTGCTGCCGGTTCGGAGGAATAAGAATTACACCAAAAAAACGGTATGGAACAATGTTCCATACCGTTTTTCTTATGTCATTTACAGAATTTCGCGCCATGCAGCAGGGCTCTGCGCGGTGCGCGGAATCGTATGCTTTGCTTCCGGCGCAGCGATTGC
>JAFOFS010000038.1 GCA_017387165.1 Clostridia bacterium | reverse complement strand
GCCTCCCTTGCAAAGGGAGGCAAGGGAGGTGGACGAGTGGGAGGAAAGAAAAAAAGTCCGATGCGGTTGCATCGGACTTTGGGAGGGTTGATCAATAGTTCTCGGCGTGAAGCTCGAAATAGGCCTGCGGATGGTTGCAGGTCGGGCAGATTTCGGGAGCGTTGGTGCCGACCACGATGTGACCGCAGTTGCGGCATTCCCACACCTTGACCTCGCTCTTGGCGAAGACGGCGGCGGTTTCCACGTTCTTCAGCAGAGCACGATAGCGCTCCTCGTGGTGCTTCTCCACGGCGGCGACAAGACGGAATTTGGCGGCCAATTCGGGGAAGCCTTCCTCCTCCGCGGTCTTGGCAAAGCCATCGTACATATCGGTCCACTCGTAGTTTTCGCCTTCAGCGGCAGCGCCGAGGTTCTCGGCGGTATCGCCAATGCCGTTGAGTTCTTTGAACCACAGCTTGGCGTGTTCCTTTTCGTTGTCGGCGGTCTTCAGGAACAGCGCGGCGATCTGCTCAAAGCCTTCCTTTTTCGCCTTGGACGCGAAGTAGGTGTACTTGTTACGAGCCATCGACTCGCCGGCAAAAGCCGCTTCGAGATTCTTTTCGGTCTGGGTACCTGCATACTTGTTTGCCATAATCGTTTCCTCCTTTATTTTCGATCATAGGGTTTGATAATATATTACCCATTTTTCGCAAAAATGTCAAGATTTCGAAAGTAAAAATTCCGCAACGCGGAGACCGTCGGCAGCAGCCGAAACGATACCGCCGGCATAGCCTGCGCCTTCACCGCAGGGATACAAGCCGCGGATGCTGCTCTCCCCTGTTTCATCGCGCAGCATACGGACGGGGGACGAGCTGCGCGCCTCCACGCCGGTCAGCACCGCATCGGGGCGGTCAAAGCCGCGCAGGCGACCGCCAAGCAGCGGTAAGCCGCAGCGAAGCGAATGGGTGACAAACGGCGGCAAGCAACGGGACAGGTCGGTCAGCGTATAGCCGGGGCGATAGGAGGGCTCCACCTCACCGAGGGTCGCGGAGGGGCATCCCTGCAGAAAATCACCCACCAGCTGCACGGGAGCGCGGTAGTTTCCGCCGCCGAGCGCAAAGGCGGATTCCTCCAGCCGACGCTGCCATTCGATACCTGCCAGCGGATGGTCGGAGCCAAAATCGGTCGGGGTGACCCCCACCAACAGCGCGCTGTTGGAATTGGCGGCGTCACGGGCGTAGGCGCTCATACCGTTGACGGTCAGGCGTCCCTCCTCCGACGAGGCGGCGACCACCTCGCCGCCGGGGCACATACAAAAGCTGTACACACCGCGGGCATCGTGGGGGGAAACGTTCAGTTTGTACGGTGCGGCGCCGAGGGCGGGATGCCCGGCGGCAGCGCCGTACTGACTGCGGTCGATCATCGCACGGGGGTGCTCGATCCGCACGCCGACCGCAAACGGCTTGGCGGTCATTTGCACCCCTCGATCGTACAGCATTTTCACCGTATCGCGAGCGGAGTGGCCGATCGCAAAAATGGCTTCGGAGCAAGGAATTTCCTCGGTTTTTCCGTCTTTTTCCACCCGTAAAGCGGTCAGGCAGCCTGCCTCGACGAGGAGGTCGGTCACCTGCGTTTCAAAGCGAATTTCCGCGCCCAGCGACAGCAGCTTGGCGCGCAGATTTTGCATCATTTTGAACAGGCGGTCGGTACCGGCGTGAGGCTTGGCTTGCCACAAAATATCCTCCGCCTCCCCCATCTCTGCCAGCACTTCCAGCACATAGCGGCAGCGAGGATCGCTGATACCCGTATTGAGCTTGCCGTCCGAAAAGGTGCCGGCTCCGCCCTCACCGAATTGCACGTTGGAGCGCGTGTTCAGCACACCCGTACGGTGGAAATTTTCCACGTCGGCGCGGCGTTCCTCCACCTTGCGTCCACGCTCCAGCAGCAGCGGACGGCGACCTGCCTGTGCCAGCAGCAGCGCGGCAAACAGACCGGCAGGACCGCTGCCGACCACCACGGGTCGAGAAGCGGACGGCGAGGCGGTGGGAGGCGCATACGGCGTGTCGTTGACCATGCGGATGCGCGGCGATGATGCGCGGCGCACCAGCGTCGTTTCATCGGCAGCAACCGTCACGTCAACCGTGCAGGAAAAGTGGACGTTATCCTTACGGCGAGCGTCCACCGCCTGACGCATCAGGCGGCAGGAGGTGATCGCCGCAGGGGGGCATTTCAGTTTTTTTGCCGCGGCGGCGGAAAGCTGTTCCCGACGGTAATCCAGCGGCATAGCCAGTTCGGAAAGGCGGATCATAGGTGCTCTCCTCCCCAGGCGGTCACGGCGGCGCTGGCAGAGGCCCACGCCCATTGCAGGTTGTAGCCGCCGCAATCGCCGTCCACGTCCAGCACCTCGCCCACCGCGGTGATACGCGGAAAGCGGAGGGAGCGAAGGGACGCATCAAATTCGTTCATAGCCAAGCCGCCGGCGGTGACCTGCGCTCCGCCGAAGCCCTGCGTTCCGCTGATCTCGGTCTCGCCGTGCTTGGCGGCGGCGACCAGCAAGCGCAGCTCCGGGTCGGTAAGGCTGTCGATTGCGCGATCCAGCGTCAATTTTTCGGTCATTCGGACAACCGTCTGACCGATGCGGCGATGGAACAGGCCGGTCAGGAAATCCTCGGTCGTACCGCCCGAAAGGTCGGCGCGGCGCTGCTTCAGCAGCTCCAGCAGTTCGCCGTCGCTGAAGCACGGCAGCAGATCCAGCTCGGCGGTCATCCGACCGCGGCGCGTTCTCTCCCATTCTCCGACCGCACGGGAAATCTGCATCACGGCAGGTCCCGACAGGCCGTATTCGGTAAACAGCACCTCTCCCGTCTGCGAGGCAACGGGGACGCCGTCTTTTTTTAAGGTAACGGTGGCATCCGCTCGCAAGCCTTTCACGGCGCGGATGTAGCGCGTGTCGGTGCGCAGCTGCACGATGGACGGAAACAGCGGCGTGCGGCTGTGACCGAGGTCGGTCAGCAGTTTATAACCGTCCGCCGAGCCACCGCAGGAGGGGGAAGCCGCACCGCCCACCGCCACGATGACCTGCGCGGCGCGAATATCCCCGTCGGCGGTGTGGACGGTGACGCCATCCCGATCGGGCGACAGCGCCGTTACCGCGCAGTCGCAGCGCAATTCTGCCACCGAGGCTGCCGCCAGGCGCAGGCAATCCAGCACCGCTGCGGCGGACACGCACAACGGATAGATCCGATC
>JAFOFS010000375.1 GCA_017387165.1 Clostridia bacterium | reverse complement strand
TCGACGCGATATATTCATCGGTATAATGGAAATCATAAGAAGCGGGGTCGGTCGGATCGGCGCTGAAATCGGGAAACACATTCGGAATATCCACGTAATGGCACCCGCCCCAGATGCCACAGGCATCGTGCAAACGCGAACGCGGCACGCGGGCATAGCGAAACAAGCGCTTGACGTACGGCTGGTCATCCTGATAAATTCGCTGGTAAGGAGCGCAATTGACGCCGTGCAATTCTTTAATCTTTCCGATTACTTGATCGGTTATATGAAGCTTGATCATTTTTCCTCCTCAGGAATACTCTTATTCCTTTTTGAAATCCACGTAAGATGCAGCAAGGCGAATCAGCGCGTCGGTCGCTGCATCCATTTCCTCAATGCAGGCGAATTCCAGACGACTGTGGAAGAAGTAGCCGCCCGTGCCGAGATTGGGGCACGGCAAGCCTCGGAAGGACAGCTCCGCACCGTCCGTGCCGCCGCGAATCGGGCGGCTGACCGGCACACCGCCTGCCGCGGTAACGGCGTCGTACGCCTTTTCCATCAGAAACCAATTCTCACGGATAGGGCCCGCCATATTGCGATAGGCGTCCGTCAGCTTGACCGAAACCGTTCCTTCGCCGTAGGCTGCGTTCATCTTCTCAGCAATTTCCAGCAGAAACCGTTTGCGTTCCTCCAGTTTTTCCTCGTCGTGATCGCGAAGAATGTACCGCATCGTGGTTTTGTCCACGTTGCCGTTCTGACCGTTCAGATGATAAAAGCCCTCGTATCCTTCGGTCGTTTCGGGACGTTCGAAATCGGGGATTTGCGCATCGAATTCCGATGCCAGACGGAGAGAATTCTTCATACGATTCTTGGCCGAGCCGGGATGGCAATTGATGCCGCAGAGTGTCACCTCCGCCGAAGCGGCGTTGAACGTTTCGTATTCCACCTCTCCAAACGCGCCGCCATCCATCGTGTAAGCTGCATCCGCGCCAAACAGCGCAATATCAAACAGGTCGGCGCCGCGGCCGATCTCCTCATCAGGCGTAAAGGCGATGGCAATGCGGCCGTGACGCACCTCGGGATGCTCTTTGAAATACTCCACCATCGTCATAATCTCGGCAACACCAGCCTTGTCATCCGCGCCGAGCAGCGTGTTGCCGTCGGTCACCATCAGCTGCTTACCGACCAGATGGGACGGAATCTTGGCAGCAGGCACAACCGTGCCGTTGGCCAGTCGAACGTCGTTGCCGGTATAATAGCCGATTGTCGGTTTGACGGGCGAGCTGGGAACGTCCGCGACCGTATCAAGGTGCGCGATAAAGCCGATGCAAAAATCGCCGCCGCGTGCGGTGTTGGCCGGCAAAACGGCATAGAGATACCCATGCGAATCGACCGTAACGTTTTCCGCGTCCAACTCTCGCAGTTCCTCTGCCAAAGCTTCCGCAAAAGCACGCTGGGACTCGGTGCTCGGGCAGGTCGGCACCGACTCATCCGAGGCGGTATCGTAGGTGACGTAACGAAGCAAGCGTTCGTATGCTTTCATTTTTTCTTTTCCTCCTTAAGCCACTTTCGGGTGGTGGCAAACACGGCCTTTTCCCCCT
>JAFOFS010000374.1 GCA_017387165.1 Clostridia bacterium | reverse complement strand
GTAACCTGATGGCCGACGGCTTCCCCACCTGCAACGGTGAGTCTGAGTACATGCTCTTCAACATGGAGGAGCAGTGGACCGGTCTGATCAACCAGTTCGCCTTCGAGATCGTCAGATCGACAAGGACGGCACCATCCAGAACGGCGACAGCGTCATCTTCTTCAACTTCCGTCCCGACCGCGCCCGTCAGATCACCCGTGCATTCGTCGATCCGGCATTTGACGGCTTTGAGCGCCGCGGCGGTATGCTCGATCTGCATTTCGTCTGTATGACCCAGTACGATGCGACCATGCCGAACGTGACGGTCGCCTATCCCCCGACGGCGCTGACCAACACCATGGGTGAAGTGGTCGCGAAAGCGGGCAAGACGCAGCTCCGTATTGCGGAAACGCAAAAATACGCCCACGTCACCTTCTTCTACAACGGCGGCGAGGAATGCCAGTTTGAGGGCGAGGATCGCATCCTCATCCAGTCCCCCGACGTGCCGACCTTTGACCTCAAGCCGGAAATGAGCGCCTACGAGGTGTGCGATGCGGTGTGCGAGCAGATCAAGCTCGGCAAATACGATATGATCATCCTCAACTTCGCCAACTGCGATATGGTCGGTCACACCGGCTTTATCGACGCGGCGGTCAAGGCGGTGGAAGCGGTGGACGAGTGCGTCGGCCGCGTGGTGGACGCGACTCTCGAAATGGGCGGCGTCGCGCTGATTACCGCCGACCACGGCAATGCCGATCGTCTGATCGACGTGGACGGCTCGCCGTTTACCGCCCACACCACCAACCCCGTTCCGCTGTGCGTCGTGGGCTATCCCTGCGAGCTGAAGGACGGCGGTCGTCTGGCGGATCTGTCCCCGACCATGCTGCAGATTATGGGTCTGCCCCAGCCTGCGGATATGGACGGTGTCAGCCTCATCAAGTAACGGAGGTACGCGTATGCTGACTGCAGAAAAGATCGCGTTTATCGAATTTATGATGAGCGCCGACGTCCTGCGCTTCGGTGAATTTACCACCAAGTCGGGACGCCTTTCCCCCTATTTCGTCAACACCGGCAACTACAAGACCGGCGCGCAGATCGCCGCTCTCGGCAAATTTTACGCCAAGCTGATCAAGGACACCTGCGGCGAGGATTTCGACGCGATGTTCGGTCCGGCGTACAAGGGAATTCCGCTCGCCTGCGCGGCGGCCGGCGCTTTGGCAACCGAGTTTGGCATCGACAAGCCGTATTTCTTCAACCGCAAGGAAGCGAAGGATCACGGCGAGGGCGGCAGCCTGGTCGGCTACAAGCCGAAGGACGGCGACAAGCTCATCATCATTGAGGACGTTATTACCGCCGGTACCGCGGTACACGAAACCATGCCCATTCTGCAGGGCTGCGGCGACGTTACCGTGCCGCATATGTTCATCTCGGTCAACCGCTGCGAGGTCGGCAACGTCCCCGGAAAAACCGCTGTGATGCAGGTGGCTGAGGAGTTCGGCATTCAGGTGCACGCCCTCATCACCGTTGCGGATATTCGCGAATACCTTGCGGATAAGGCCGAGTACGCCTCGGTTTTGAAGCTGATGGACTCGTATATGGAACAGTATTGCGTCCTGTAAAAGAAAGCAAAAAAAATAACGAAAAACCCCCCCTTTTTTTACCAACAACAGAAAAGAGAAGATTCGTTGTTACAGCGAATCTTCTCTTTCTTTTTGTCTGTTAAGTGATAGGCTGACTTCGTCAGCGTGATATTTTCGCTTTGCGAAAGTGATATTAAACCCTACGGGTTTAGTGATAT
>JAFOFS010000373.1 GCA_017387165.1 Clostridia bacterium | reverse complement strand
GATCGTCACCCTCATCACCGTCGGCAAGCTGTTGGGAGCGATCAGCAAGGGGCGCGCCACCAACGCCATCAAGGCGCTGTTGCAGTTGGCACCCCCGACCGCCGTCCTGCTTCGTGACGGCGTCGAGGTGACCGTTGCGGCGGAGGATATTCAAATCGGGGATATCTTTTTGGTAAGGCCGGGAGATCGCCTGCCGGCAGACGGCGAGGTGATCGGCGGCGAGAGTGCCGTGGACGAGTCCTCGCTGACCGGCGAAAGTCTGCCGATCGACAAGGCGGCAGGAGATCGCGTATCGGCCGGAACGCTGGTACAAAACGGCACCCTCACCTGTGTGGCAACCCGTGTCGGCGCGGATACCGCCTTGCAGCAGATCATCAAAACGGTGGAGGATGCCGCCGCGTCCAAAGCGCCGATCGCCCGTATTGCCGACAAGGTGGCCGGTGTGTTCGTTCCGGCCGTGCTGACGGTAGCGGCCATCACACTGGGAATTTGGTGGATCGTCGACGGAAACTTTGCGTTTGCGCTCACGCGTGCGGTCAGCGTGCTGGTCATCAGCTGCCCCTGCGCGCTGGGACTTGCCACCCCCGTTGCGGTGATGGTGGGCAGCGGCAAGAGCGCCCGTCACGGCATTTTGTTCAAAACCGCCGCTTCGCTGGAAACGGTCGGTAAGATCCGCGTGATCGCGCTGGACAAGACCGGAACGGTCACCAAGGGCGCCCCGAAGGTAACCGATATTCTGCCGCAGCCGTCGGTCACCGCCGACGAGCTGCTCACTCTTGCCGCCTCGCTGGAGGCAGGCAGCGAGCATCCGCTGGCAAAGGCCATCCGCGAGGAAGCCGCCGTCCGCGGCTTGCCGCTTCGCGAGGTCAGCGGATTTTCCGCGTTGGCCGGCAGCGGCGTGCAGGCGTTTTGTGACGGTCAGCTGCTACGCGGCGGCAGCCCTGCCTACCTGCGGTCGCAGGGAATCGCCGTCGAGGACGGCAGTCAGTATGCCACGCAAGGCAAAACGCCTCTTGCGTTCGTGCTGGGGGATCGTCTGCTGGGTCTGATCGCCGTGGCGGACACGGTCAAGGAGGACAGCGCCGCTGCGGTTCGCGAACTGAAAAATCTCGGCTTACGGGTGGTGCTGCTGACCGGCGACAACCGCCACACCGCCGAAGCGATCGCCAAAACGGTCGGCATCGACGAGGTGATCGCAGAGGTCAAACCAAACCAAAAGGACGCGGTCATCCGCCGCTTGCAGGAGGAACACGGCAGGGTCGCGATGGTGGGCGACGGCATCAACGACGCTCCGGCGCTCACCCGCGCGGATTGCGGCATTGCCATCGGAGCAGGCGCGGACGTCGCGATTGATGCGGCCGACGTGGTGCTGACCCGTTCGTCGCTGCGGGATGCGGCCGCCGCCGTGCGCCTTTCCCGTCGGACACTCCAAAACATTCACCAAAACCTGTTTTGGGCGTTTTTCTACAACGTCATTGCCATTCCGTTGGCGGCAGGCGTCTGGATTCCGCTGACCGGCTGGACGCTCAGCCCGATGATCGGCGCCGCCGCGATGAGCCTTTCGAGCTTCTGCGTGGTCACCAACGCGTTGCGGCTGAATTTCGGTGATCCGCATAACCCCCGCCGCGATCGTCCCCGTCGGGCGATCCGATCTTCCGCAAAGAAAGGAGGACAAACCGTTATGACCAAGACCCTGCATATTGAGGGGATGATGTGCATGCATTGCCGTCGCCACGCCGAGGAGGCGCTCAACGCGCTGGAGGGCGTCACCGCGACGGTTGATCTGGAGTCCAAGACCGCGACCGTCACCGGCGCACAGCTGGACGACGCGGCGCTCACCGCCGCCATCGTCGCCGCCGGCTATCAGGTCACCTCGATCGAATAAAAAGAAAACACCCGATGTGAAAATCACATCGGGTGTTTTTTTGGTGGACGATAACGGACTCGAACCGCTGACCCTCCGCACGTCAAGCGGATGCTCTACCAACTGAGCTAATCGTCCATAACGTTTGGGTGCGTGTGTTATTATAGCGAATTGTTTTCCACTTGTCAAGCATTTTTTCAAAAATAGTTTCTTTTCTTTTAAATTTTCTTCATTTCCGTTTTAAATGTTGTCTTTACTCCAATTTTTGCAATTTTTAATAAAGGGACTTGCATTTTTCCCCTGCATATATTATAATAGACCAGAACTGCGTCGGCAGAAATGCAATTTGAGAGGTGCAATCTATCAATGAACCCGATCACCAGCCTGTCGGCCGTCGAATTGGCGGCCCGCCGTGACGAGCTGCAAAAAGCGTACGACGGCTACAAAGCACAAAATTTGAAACTGGATATGTCCCGCGGCAAGCCGAGCGTCGGTCAGCTGGAGCTGACCCTCGATATGAACACCGCCGTGGATTTTGCCGCCGATTTCAAGGCGGAGGACGGTACCGATACCCGTAACTACGGCATTCTGTGCGGTCTGCCCGAGACCCGTCGCCTGTTTGCCGAGATCCTCGGCGTGTCGGCGGATAACGTCATCGTCGGCGGCAACGCCAGCCTCACCCTGATGTACGATTATCTCTCCACCGCGTATATGCGCGGCGTGTGCGGCGGCACTCCCTGGGCGAAGCAGGACGGCGTCAAGTTCCTCTGCCCCGTCCCCGGCTACGACCGTCATTTCTCCATCACCGAATTTCTCGGCGTGGAGATGATCAACGTGCCGATGACCGCCGAAGGTCCCGATATGGCGCTCGTGGAGGAGTTGGTGAAGGATCCGGCCGTCAAGGGTATGTGGTGCGTGCCGATGTATTCCAATCCGTCGGGCATCACCTATTCGGACGAAACGGTGCGCCGTCTGGCGGCGCTGCGTCCGGCAGCGGCGGATTTCCGCATTATGTGGGACAACGCCTACTGCCTGCATCACATCCGCGACACCCACGACCGCCTGCTGAACATCTACGCCGAGGCGGAAAAGTGCGGAAACGAGGATATCGTGCTGATGTTCACCTCCACCTCCAAGATCAGCTTCCCCGGCGCCGGCGTGTCGGCGTTGGCCGCCTCCCCCCGCAATCTCGCGGATATCAAGGCGCGTATGACGGTGCAGACCATCGGCTACGACAAAATGAATATGCTCCGCCACAACCGATATTTCGGCAATCTCGCCGGCATTGAGGCGCATATGGAAAAGCACGCAGAGTTCCTGCGTCCCCGCTTCGATGCGGTGGATCAGGCTCTGACCGCCAACCTGACCGGCAAGGGCATCGCGGAATGGACCCGTCCGAACGGCGGCTATTTCGTCAGCGTGGACCTGCTCCCCGGCACCGCCAAGGAGACGGTTCGTCTGCTGAAGGAAGCCGGTGTGGTGCTGACCGGAGCCGGCGCGACCTACCCCTATGGCAAGGATCCCGCCGACTCCAACCTGCGCATTGCGCCCTCCTTCCCTCCGGTGGAAGAGCTGGTGTTGGCGATGGAGTTGTTCTGCATCTGCGCCGAATTGGCGGCGGTGAACAAGCTGCTGGCCGGCTGACACAAAAAATTTATAAAATAATTCATAAAAAAGGCGTCGGAGTTGTTGACTTTTCCGACGCTTTTTTATATAATAATGAATTGTAATGTGCCGACCTGTCACTTTTCGTAAGCGGCGGAAGGCAAGGAAATCAACAATGGGAGGATTTATTGATGAAACGAACACCTAAAGCCGTTTTTTTCATCGTAGCTGTGCTGATTCTCGCCTTGACGTATACCTCTTTCTTTGGTATCCACACGTTCTACGGCGACCGCATGGACACGATTATTAAAGGCGCCTCCGAAATTCGTTTCGGCGTAGACATCCAGGGCGGTGTCGACGCGACCTTCGGTCCGGTTGACGACAAGATCGAGCCGACCGATGCAGAAATGGACAGCATCCGCGGTGTTATCGAGGAGCGTATGGTGCTGCAGGGCATCACCGACTACGAGATCTACACCGACCATGCGTCTGACCGCGTGATCGTGCGTTTCCCGTGGGGCGCCGACAAAGCGGGTCAGGATCCGCAGAAAGCGATCAACGAACTCGGTGCGACCGCCAAGCTGTACTTCTACTACGGCGATGACACCGATTCCACCACCGGCAAGCCGAAGGGCGAGCTGGTGCTGACCGGCGACGACGTGGCCTCTGCCACCGCCGGCGCGCAGCCGCTTTCCGACAAGTCGAGCGAGACCGAGCCGGTCGTGCAGCTCAAGCTGACCGCCGAGGGCACCAAGAAGTTCGCTTCCGCCACCGAAAAGGCGAAGAAGAACAACGAGTGCATCTCCATCTGGCTGGACTACGGCGGCGAGAGCGGTATGCAGATGATCTCCGCTCCGACCGTTGAGGCGGTCATCACCACCGGTGAAGCGGTCATCAGCGGCAGCTTTGAGACGCTGGCCGATGCCGAAACGCTGGCCAACCAGATCACTTCCGGCGCGATGCCGTTCGCCGTTGAGGCCAAGTCCACCGGTACGGTGGCGGCTTCGCTGGGCGAAAAGGCGCTGGAAGGCATGGTGCTGGCCGGTATCATCGGCTTCGCGCTGATCTCCATCTACCTCGTGCTGATGTATCGTCTGCCCGGCGCCGTGGCGATCCTCGCCCTGCTGGGTCAGGTCGCCGGCTCCATCGCGGCCGTTTCGGGTTACTTCGGCGCGTTCAACGGCTTCACGCTGACGCTGCCCGGTATCGCCGGTATCATCATGTCGATGGGCATGGGCGTTGACGCCAACGTGCTGACCGCCGAGCGTATCCGCGAAGAGATCCGCCGCGGCAAGACCATCGACGGCTCCATCGAATACGGCTCCCGTTCTTCCATCTCCGCCATCGTGGACGGCAACGTGACCACCGCGATCGTGGCGGTCGTGCTGATGGGTGTGTTCGGTCCGTCGGACGGCGTGTGGGCGACCATTCTGTCCCCCATCCTCCGCTGGTTCCCCGCTTCGACCACCGGCGCGGTGTACTCCTTCGGTTACACCCTGCTCGTCGGTATCATCTTCAACTTCATCATGTCGGTGTTTGCTACCCGTCTGATGACCAAATCCATTGTCCGCTTCAAGGGCTTGCGCAAGCCGTGGCTGTTGGGAGGTGAGCGTGCATGAAAAACTGGTGGAATGGTAACTTCGATTATCTGAAGTCCCGTAAGATCTGTTGGTACATCTCGCTCGGCCTGATTTTGGTCGGCATCCTCTTCAACGTCATTTTCGGCACCTCGCTGGACGTCACCTTCCGTGGCGGTAACGAGCTGCAGTACACTTACACCGGTGAGGTGGACGTCAACAAGCTGTCCTCCGATCTGAACGCCGCCGGCTTCAAGGCGACCGTCCGCAAGGCGGAATCCGCCAACACGCCGGTCATCAAGATCAGCATCCCGGGCGACGCGCTGGATCAGGCGCAGAAAGCCGCCATCTCCAAGCTGTTCGACACCAACTTCAAGGACAACAAGCTGACCGACGCGGGCAGCCAGTCGCTCAGCCCGACGATGGGCACGCTGTTCCTGTGGAAATGCCTGGTCGCTCTGGCAATCGCCGCCGTGTTCCTGCTGGCGTACGTCGGCATCCGCTTCCGTAAGATCGGCGGTATCACCGCTGCTTGCTGCGCGGTTGCTGCGCTGTTCCACGATATGGTGATTGTGTACTTCACCTTCGTCATCTTCCGCATTCCGCTGAACGACAACTTCGTGGCGGTGCTTCTGGCCATTCTCGGCTACTCGCTGAACAGCACCATCGTTATCTTCGACCGCATCCGCGAAAATCGCAAGATTCTCGGCAAGAACACGACCCTGCCCGAGATCGTCAACATTTCGCTCAACCAGTCGGTGCGTCGTAACGTCAGCACCACGGTAACCACCGTCGCGGCAATGTCCGCGGTCGCGGTTGTGGCGCTGGTGATGCACCTCGACTCGGTCGTCAGCTTTGCGGTTCCGCTGCTGTTCGGTCTGCTCTCCGGCTTCTATTCGTCCCAGTTCCTCTGCACGCCGACCTGGGTGCTGTGGGCTGTCAAGGATGAAGAGAGAAAGGCGCTCAAGGCCAAGACCAAGAAAACCGCCAAAAAGTCGGTCAAGAAAATCAAGAAATGAGTTCTTTTCGGGAGGTCGGCTACACGGCCTCCCGAATTCTTTTACAGGAGGAAATCCTATGCGTATGCTGCTCGGACTCGGCGCCAATCTCGGCGATCCGCGCCACGCGCTGCGGCAAGCGGTGGAGGCGATCGGCGGATTACCGCAGACGGAGGTCTGTCGGGTATCCGCTCACTACCGCACCGCCCCCGTCGGCTATCTCGATCAGCCGCCGTTTTACAATCTGGTGGCCGAGATCGAAACGGCGTTGTCCCCTGCCGCGATGCTGGGGGCGTGCCTCGGCATCGAAGCGGCGATGGGACGGGAGCGTCCCTTCAAAAACGCGCCGCGCGTCATCGATATCGATCTGCTGCTGTGTGAGGGTGTGACTCTCGATACGCCCGAACTCACCCTGCCGCATCCCCGTATGCACGAGCGCGCCTTTGTGCTGGTGCCGCTGGCGGAGCTTTGCCCCGACGGCGTTTGGTGCGGCGTGGATTTCTCGGCGGCGCTGCAGGCGGTCGATCGGTCACAAATTTTTGACCGTTTGGACGATTGACAGCGTCGGAAAAATAAGGTATAGTATACAAGGAATAAAAAAGAACCCCCGAAAGGATGATCTGTTATGGGTATGACCTTAGCGCAAAAATGCATCAAAGCGCACCTCGTATCGGGCGATATGAGCGTCATCGGCTCGGAGATCGGTCTGAAGATCGATCAGACGCTGACGCAGGATGCCACCGGTACGATGGCGTATCTGGAATTTGAAGCGATCGGCATCGATCGTGTCCGCACCGAACTGTCGGTCGCCTACATCGACCACAATACGCTGCAGACCGGCTTCGAAAACGCCGACGATCACCGCTATATTCAAAGCGTCTGCAAAAAACACGGTCTGCAGTTCTCCCGTCCCGGTAACGGCATCTGCCATCAGGTGCATCTGGAACGGTTCGGCATCCCGGGCAAGACGCTGATCGGCTCGGACAGCCACACCCCCACCGCCGGCGGCATCGGTATGCTCGCGTTCGGCGCCGGCGGTCTGGACGTCGCGATGGCGATGGGTGGCGGCACCTACTACATCTCGATGCCGAAAATGGTGCGTGTGAATCTGCACGGCAAGCTGCAGCCGTGGGTTGCCGCCAAGGACATCATTTTGGAAGTTCTCCGCCGTCTGTCGGTCAAGGGCGGCGTCGGCAAGATCATCGAATACGGCGGCGACGGCGTCGCCTCCCTGTCGGTGCCGGAACGTGCCACCATCACCAATATGGGCGCTGAGCTGGGCGCCTCCACCTCCATTTTCCCGTCGGACGAGGTCACCCGCGCATTTATGGAAGCGCAGGGTCGCGGCGAATGCTGGGTGCCGCTGGCTCCCGATGCGGACGCGGAATACGACGAGGTGCTGGACATTGACCTCAACACGCTGGCGCCGCTGGCCGCCTGCCCCCATTCTCCCGACAACGTCAAGCCGGTTTCCGAGCTGGTCGGGATGAAGGTGGATCAGTGCTGCATCGGCTCCTGCACCAACTCCTCGCTGTACGATATGCTGAAGGTTGCCGCCATCCTCAAGGGGAAGACGGTTGACCCGTCGGTGTCGCTGGGCATCGCCCCCGGCTCCAAGCAGGTGTTCAATATGCTGGCAGACTGCGGTGCGCTGGCCGATCTCATCGCTGCAGGCGCCCGTATTCTCGAATGCGCTTGCGGTCCCTGCATCGGCATGGGTCAGTCCCCCAACTCCGCCGGCGTGTCCCTCCGTACCTTCAACCGCAACTTTGAGGGTCGCAGCGGCACGGCGGACGGTCAGGTATACCTTGTCAGTCCGGAGGTCGCGGCGGTTTCCGCACTGACCGGCGTGTTCACCGATCCCCGTACGATGGGCGAAGCGCCGCAGGTGCAGATGCCCGAAAAATTCACCGTCAACGACAATATGATCGTGCCGCCTGCCTCCCCCGAGGAAGCGAAGGATCTCCCGATCCTCCGCGGTCCGAACATCAAGCCGTTCCCGTCCAACGATCCGATGCCGGATACCATTGAGGCGGACGTCATGCTGAAGGTCGGAGACAACATCACCACCGACCACATTATGCCGGCAGGCGCCAAGGTGCTGCCGCTGCGCTCCAATATTCCGGCCATCTCGCAGCACTGCTTCACCCGCTGCGACCCGACCTTCCCTGCCCGTTGCGAAGCGGCCGGCAAGGGCTTCGTCGTCGGCGGCAACAACTACGGTCAGGGCAGCAGCCGTGAGCATGCGGCGCTTGCTCCGCTGCACCTCGGCATCAAGGCAGTGTTCGTGCAGTCGTTTGCCCGTATCCACGTCGCCAACCTCATCAACGCCGGTATTCTGCCGCTCACCTTTGCGGATCCGTCCGATTACGACCGCATCAGCGAGGGAGACACCCTGCGCCTCACCAAGCTGCGCCGTCACCTCACCGACGGCAGCGACTTCGTGCTGGAGAACGTCACCCGCGGCGAAACCTACGCGCTGCCCAACACGCTGACCGAGCGCCAGGCACAGATCCTGCTGGCCGGCGGTCTGCTGTACACCATCGAAAAGTAAGGCAAAACAAAAACGGTACGCATCGAAAGATGCGTACCGTTTTCTTTTATTCGGTTATCGTCCCTGCGTTTCGAGGTAGCGGAAGCCTTCCTCCAGCAAGGTGCGGGCGACGGCGAAGCGTTCGCCGCTGTCGTGGTGACACAGCACAATGGCGATCAGCGTGTGATCCCCCTTGGTCGCGGAAGCGGCAAGACAGTAGCACGCCTCGTCGGTCGAGCCGGTCTTCAGACCGTCCGCATAGGGGTAATAATACTCGCTTTCGGGATCCAACAGCGCATTGGTGGATTGATAGTATTCCCCGGGATATGCCTCGCTGGTCAACAGCTTCACCGTCTTGGCAATCAGCGGATAGCTGCGCGCGTGCAGCGCAATTTTCAACAGATCGTTGGCGGTGGAGCAATGGGCGTTGTCGTGGTAGCCGTCGGGAGTGACGAAATGCGAATCGGCGCAGCCGATCTCCGCCAGCTTATCGTTCACCATCTCCATAAATTTCGCGATGGCGTCGGTATCCGACAGATGCGGATTTCCCGTTGCCACACGGGCGGTGGTCGCCGCCAGGCAATACGCCGCCTCCGCATCCGAAAACATCAGCAGACCCTCGATCAGCGTCTGCAGGGTGACCTCTTTGCCGTTCCAAAGCAGACCGGTTCCGGAGGCATCCTCCTCCGACAGATAGATCTCACTGCCGATGGTGTAGGTTGCGGCTTCGTCCAGATATTCGCACGCCACCGCCGCGGTCATCAGCTTGGTGATGCTGGCCGGATACATACGGCGATCGGCATCAAACGAAAAGATCGGCTGACCGGTGGTGACGTCGTACAACAGCGCCACCTGCAGGTCGTTGGTGCGGATACCGATATCCGGCAGCTGACTCTCCGCCATCGTCGGATAGGCGGTGGTCGCCGCCGTCGTGGTGGAAGAGGTGGGGGTACCGTCGGTCGGCTTGTCGGTCGGCTCGTCGGGGCCTTGCCGCAGAGCGCTCAACCCCATTGACAACGCGACGGTCAGCAGCACCAGCGCGACGATAACCGACACCGCGATCAGGATGCGACGGCGGCGATATTTGCGACGGCGTGCTTCCCGCTCCCGTCCGGTCAACATACGGCATTCCCCCTTCTCTTGAAATATGCTCTTATTATAACATACTCAAACAGCCGCCGCAAGAGGAATTTCAGCGAATCTCCACGCCGGTATAGTAGTGATGCAAGATCTCCTCCCACGTGTACCCCGATTGCGCCAAAAACTGCGCCCCATACTGGCTCATACCGACCCCGTGACCATAGCCCTTGACCGCGAAGCAAAATTCCCCGTCCGCACAGAGCCGCCATACGG
>JAFOFS010000372.1 GCA_017387165.1 Clostridia bacterium | reverse complement strand
GGGTGGTCTTTTTATTTCGTTATGAGCTTAACGATCTGTCCGTCGCTCAGCGGTGCCGATGGCGATGCGGCCACCAGAAGCTCCTCGCTGACGATCCGGCGGATGGCGGTATGAGTGCCATCGCTGGCCTCAATGCTGACGGTGCAGCGTTCCGTTATCCAGCCGTCTTCTGTTTGCTCGTGGATACTGGCCCGTTCCTCCGAGGTAAGATCCATGGCGGAGAAGCGGTAGACTTTATCCGAAATCGCGCCGTAATGCCGGCTGTCGGAGCATTGCACCATCAAGTACGGCGTCACGACGCAGCCGCGCCAGGTGGAGGCCACCGCCGTAACCACGCGGCGCCAGCCGTCGCAGTCGGTGGTGGAGATGCGGCTGGGGTTAACACCGCGCAGAGCGATGATCTCGATACGGTCGTCACCGACCGTCTTTTTCAGATACGCCAAGGCCGATTCCATCGTATCCTCGGGATTGAGGCGCATATTGGAAACCATCGTCGCCTCGGTCGGGATGACGTTGGAGGCAACGCTGCCGTCCATCTGCGTAAACGCCACGGTGGTGCGCAGCAGGGCGTTCATCTCGCCGCCGCTTTTCTTGGCGAGCAGATTCAGCACCCCTTTGAAGCACCACAGGTTGGCAAAAATGAGGCGATACAGGAAGTTGGAGTGACGGCCGAGCGTATCGAACATCTGCGCCACCGGCGGCGTGATATGGAACGCAAACGGATTGTTTTCGATCTTACAGCAAGCCCGTGCCAGCAGACCGACCGGCGTATGCGGCTTCGGTGCAGAGGCGTGTCCTCCCTGCGAAGCGCAGGTATACTGCGCGTCCATCATACCCTTTTCCGCAATGCCGATCATGGCGCAAGGCAGGGTCACGCCGGGGAACACGTTCTCGACGACAGCGCCGCCCTCGTCCACCACCATGGACGGGGTGATGCCTTGTTCTTTGAAGTAGTTGACGATATTGACCGCGCCGTTGCCGTTGATCTCCTCACCGCCCGAAAACGCGAAATAGATATCGTGTGCAGGGATAAAGCCCTCCCGGATGAGGTGATCTGCCGCGGTCAGCACACCGTTGAAGGTCACCTTGGTATCCAGCGTTCCTCTGCCCCACAGCACGCCATCCTCGATCACGCCGTCAAACGGCGGTTTTTCCCACTTGGTTTCGTCCACCGGCACGACGTCATAGTGCGCCATCAGCACGGCGGGATCGCCCGCCGTCTTGCCTTTCCAGCGGAAAAGCAAGGCGCGATCGGGCAGGTGCTTACATTCGCAGGAAGCAAAGACGTGCGGAAACAAGGTCGGAAGAGCGTCGATGAGCTTTTGAAACTCCGCTTCCTCCTCCAGTTCGCCGTCGCGATACGAAATCGTCTTGCAACGCACCAGCGTCTGCAGGTTGGAAACCGCCTTGTCGCGGTCGAAGGTCACGGTGGTCTCATCGATCGTCTGCGCGTCCGCTTTCGGCTTAAAGGCCGCCGTGCGGATCAGCAAAACGGCAATAAAGAGTGCCAGCACACCCAGAACAATATACAACGCAATCATTACAGTTTACCTTTCTTATACAGAATTCTTCCCACTGCAATGGTGAACAGCACACCGACCGGCACCATAATGCCGACGGTACTCTGATTGAGAGCGTCCACCGAAATGAACAGCACCAGCATCAGAATGATCGGCGCGATCGCCAGCTTCGGATTCTTGGACACAAACACCACGCCGAGACCGCCGAACAGAGCAGGCAGCATCTGATCAAACGCCTTCCCGATAGCTCTGCTGCTCGCCTCGACGATGGCCTCTACGGACTCGGCCTCTGTATTCTCAATCCTCAGAACAAAAAAGCAGGGACTGAACGAAAATCTCCGCCCACTGCTTGAG
>JAFOFS010000371.1 GCA_017387165.1 Clostridia bacterium | reverse complement strand
TTACCACCATACTCTCCATCAGGCCGGTCTTGCGGCTGATACGGACCGTCTTGCAGGAGTCGGAGAGGACGATATCCCCCTCCGGCTGCGCGATCGGCGGCTCACTCGGCACGACGGTGGCAGTGGCGACGAAACGGGTCACCCCCAGCGGCTTGAGTTTGGCCTTAAACGCCACACGCTTGCGGCGGTCGTAGTTGATGTTCGAGAGCTGCTTGATCACCTGGCAGGGGATCTCCTCGCCGTCTTGCGTTAAGGTGATCTTGTGCTGCTCGGTATCCGATGCGATCGCGTCCAGCAGCAGGAATTCGACCTCCACCACCTGCTCGCTTTCAAACGGGCTGTAGTTGAACACCACGATGGGGTAAGTATCGGGGGCGGTCGGAACATCGTCCTCCATCAGCTGCATCAGGGCGCGGTTGCGCATATCGTCCAGCTCACGGGTGGCGTGAGCGGCGTATTCCAGCGTCGTTTTCTCACCGTCGGCGGCGGTAGTGCCGCACAGCGAATCGTGGAATTCCATGGTCAGCAGATCCTTTTCCGCCTTGCGGAAAGCCGCCTCGTCCCACACGGAATGTCCGTTGAGTTCCGCAACGGCACAGATTTTTTCGGTGGCAAACAGCTTGTTTTCCAGCGCGATATGCGCCTTCTTGATACTGTTGATCGAGGTGTAGCAGCCGACGAGGAAGTGGGTCAGGGATTTGTCAAAATCCGCGGTGGGATGCACGTCCGCAAAGAAACGCTCCGGAGTGGAGTGGATGATTTCGTAATCCTCGGTGGTGGCGATCAGCTCTGCCACGTCGGCAAGGTCCACACGGGACGGACCGCCGCCGTGGTTACCGATGCCCCACAACGCCACGCCGGCTTCGTGATCCTTCCAGCACTCCGCCTTTTTCGGGATAAATTCCTTCGCCTGCGCCTTGCCGGTGCAGTACATAAATTCGTCACCGATGCGGCAGACCTTGATCTTGCTGCCGTCGTAACCAACCCAGTTGAACTGATCGTCCGGCAGTACCGTACGCTTGTGCTCCGGCATCGGACGACAGATCAAATAGCTGTCGTAGCCGCATTTTTTAAGGATCTGCACCAGACCGCGGGTGTGACCGAACGAGTCGAGGTTCAAAGCGGTGGTCGGGCGAACGCCGAATTTCTCTTGGAAATACCGCTGACCCGCCATGATCTGGCGAACCATCGATTCGCCGGACGGCATATGGCAATCGGGCTGCAGGTACCAACCGCCCATCACGCACCATTTGCCGTCTTTAACCGCCTTGACGATGCGGGCAAACAAAGCCGGGTCGTGTTCCTCGATCCATTCATACATAATCGCTTCATTGTGGCAAAAAATATAATCGTATTCATCCAGCAAATTGACCGCCGAGCGAAAGGTCGCCAAAGCGGCCGTGATGCCCTCCGGATAATCCCACATCCACGCAGGATCCAGGTGGGCATTGCAGATCAAGTGCAGTCGTTTCATAATGAAAGGCCTCCCCTAAACCATAGTTGCTTTCATTATAGCACATCAATTTTGATTTGTCTTGCTTTTTTTACATTTTTTCATAAAAAAAATACACCGT
>JAFOFS010000370.1 GCA_017387165.1 Clostridia bacterium | reverse complement strand
GTTTGGTACTGACACTCGATGCCGCCGCGCTGCGCCCCCAGATAATACCAATACAGCGCCGAGCGGGGGGAAATGGTGAAGGTGGTGGTCTTGTCGGTATACTTGGCCTCCGCTTTGATGGAAGAAAACGAGAAATACGGAATGTATTCCAGCGCACGGTTCAGATTGTTGCCGATCTTAAAATACGCCTGCAGATTTCCGCATTTGGCGGCGTAGACGATGGACAGCCACGGCAGGGTGAAGCGATCCTCCTCCACGAAATACATCGCCGCCTCGCCCGCTTTTTCGCTGTAAAAAATATCGCAGGTGAGGGTGCATTCGTATTTGCCGTTGGCGAGAGCGGTCAGCTCGATCGCGATCGGAAAATCGAAATACAGCTTGAACATCACGCGGTTGAGGGCGGCTTCCACCGCCTTGCGGCGGGTCTTGCCCGTCTTGGAAACGGTGACCGGCTCGCCGTCCTTGTCCGCCTTGGCGTTCAGCATCGAGATCATACGATCCAGCGCCGTTTCGTCCCGCTTGGCTACCGCCTCATCCTTGCTTTTTTTCAGCGAAAACCAGTAGCCCAAAAAGTCCAGATACGCCGCGTTTTCCTCTGCTTGGTCGCCGTTTTCGGCGTTGTTTACGTATTTGTCCCACGCCGCATCGATATCCTCTTTGACGTAGACACCGTATTGCCGCAACAACTGCTGTACCGTCAAGCCGCTCACCTCCTTTTCGATCTGATTTATTTTAACATAATCCCATAAAATTTGCAATAAAAACCCACTTTCACTTCTTGCGGTTTCGGACGGGACGGAGTATAATGAAGAAAAGCTCGTGTAAAAGGAGGTTGTCGGATGAAACCGCTTGCCAACGCCGCCATCAAATTCACGGTCGGAGTGCTGCTGGTGGGGGTGCTGTTGTTTCTCCCTGCCGGCGGCTTGGATTACAAAAACGGCTGGTTGTTTCTCGTGCTGCTGTTTCTGCCGATGCTGCTGCTCGGCATCGTCTTGGCGGTAAAAAATCCCGCCTTGCTGCAAAAGCGGCTGGACGCCAAGGAAAAGCAGACCGCCCAAAAAGGCGTGGTGAGCGCCGCCGCGCTTCTGTTTATCGGCGGCTTTGTCCTGGCAGGTCTGGATCATCGCTTCGGTTGGTCGCAGGTACCGCCGTGGGCGGTGGCGGTCGCCTCGGTCGTGCTGCTGTTTTCCTATGCGTTATACGCCGAGGTGATGCGTGAAAACACCTATCTCTCCCGTACGATTGAGGTACAGGAGGGACAGACGGTGGTGGATACGGGCATGTACGGCATCGTGCGGCATCCGATGTATGCGGTGACCGTCTGGCTGTTCCTGTCCATCCCCGTGGTGCTCGGCTCGTGGTGGGCGGTGCTCTGCTTCCTGCCGTACGCGCCGGTGATCGTCATCCGTCTGCTGAACGAAGAAAAGCTCCTGGAAGCGGAGCTGGAAGGCTACGCCGCGTACAAAAATAAGGTGAAATATCGGCTGCTGCCGTATATTTGGTGAGGTGTCTGCAATGAAAGAACAATTGAGCGAATGGCTGGAACAGCACCGCGAGGAGCTGCTGGCCGATCTGGCCGATCTGGTTGCATACGAAAGCGTGGCCGTGCCGACCGACGGGGCGTATCCCTACGGTCAGGCGGTGGCGGCGTGTTTGGACGCGACGCTGGCGCTGGGCGAAAAATTCGGTATGGCTACCCGCAATTTCGGGTATCAGGCCGGCACCGTTGAATTGACCGACGGAGAGCCGACCCTCGGTATTCTCGGGCATCTGGACGTCGTTCCCGCTCCGGCAAGCGGGTGGACCACACCGCCGTTTACGCTGG
>JAFOFS010000369.1 GCA_017387165.1 Clostridia bacterium | reverse complement strand
TTTTGAAGGTATCGTACACCGCAACCGGCGGCTTGCCCATCTTGGACAGCACCGCGTCGCAGACGTGCTCGGGCGCCACCTTCAGCTGACCGCTGACGTGGTCACGCACCAGTTTGCGGAAGAAGCGGTCGTCGCGGTCGGCCAGCAGGTAATCGTAACGGATGCCCGAACGAATAAACACCTTTTTAACCCCTTTGACCGCCTCCACCTGCCGCAGCAGCTCGATGTACTCGCTGTGATCGGCGATGAGGTTGGGGCAAGGCTTCGGGGCAAGACACTTGCGGTTTTTGCAGGTGCCCTCGGTCAGCTGGCGATCGCAGGCCGGACGACGGAAATTGGCGGTCGGACCGCCGACGTCGTGGATGTATCCCTTAAAATCGGGCATGGCCGCGATCAGCTCCGCTTCCTTTACCACCGATTCGATGGAGCGAGAGCGCACCGCGCTGCCCTGATGGAACGTAATGGCGCAGAAATTGCAGTTGCCGAAGCAGCCGCGGTTGTGGGTAATGGAGAATTTGACCTCCGCAATGGCCGGAACACCCCCCACCTCATCGTACATCGGGTGCCAGTTGCGGGTGTACGGCAGCTCGTAGAGGTGGTCGAGCTCCTCCCGCTCCAGCGGCGGTTGCGGCGGATTTTGCACCAGCTTGCGACCGTCGTAGTACTCGGTCACCGCCCGTCCGCGGACGGCATCTTGTTCCTTAAACTGTGCGGCAAATGCCTCAGCGACCAGTTTTTTGTTCTTCTGTAAACGGGCGAAGGGATACCCCTCCACCACCTCAAAGTGCGGCTTGTCCCACGTTTCGGTGAGATAGCAGGTACCGCGGACGTCGTGGATACTGCCGACCGGCACGCCCTTATCCAGCAGCTCGGCCACGCGACGGATGGCGCGTTCGCCCATACCGTACAGCAACAGGTCGGCGGTGGAGTCCACCAAAATGCTCGGCATCAGCGTGTCCGACCAATAATCGTAATGAGCGAAGCGGCGGAGAGAGGCCTCCAGACCGCCGATGATAATCGGAACGTCACCATACGCCTCGCGGATAAGACGGCAATACACCGTAACGGCGCGGTCGGGACGCAGACCGGCCTTGCCGGCAGGGGAATAATAGTCGCTCTGGCGGCGGTGCTTGGCAACCGAATAGTGCGCCACCATCGAATCGATGTTGCCGCCGCACACCAAAAATCCCAGACGCGGGCGACCAAACACGGTCATCGACTCCGCCGAACGGAAATCCGGCTGCGGCAACATCGCCACCCGAAAGCCTGCCTCCTCCAGCACGCGGGAGATGATGGCCGGGCCAAAGGTCGGATGATCGACGTAGGCGTCCCCCAAAACGTAAACGAAATCCGGCTGATCCCAACCGTATGCATCCATTTCGGCACGGGTCGCCGGTAAGCATTTCGCCATAGTGTTTTCCCCTTTGCATAGTTTTACAGAATAAGTATAGCACATAACGGATTGCTCCGCAACGGGTTTTCGGAAAATAGTCAGCTGTCCGACATTGTGACCGATGAGCAAATTTTAACTTGACAATTCCTGTCGATTTATAGTATAATCGCGTTAAAGTAATAAAGCCCTCCGCGCGGAGGGAAAATGAGGAGTGTTAATTATGTTCCAAGATACGTTTTGGGCATTGGTACCGCCGATCCTCGCGATCGCGCTGGCACTGATCACCAAAGAAGTGTACCTGTCGCTGTTTATCGGTATTCTGTGCGGCGGTCTGTTCCTGAACAACTTCAACGTGATGGACACCGTGGCCGGCGAAAACGGCATCTTCAGCGTGATGATCGGCAATATGGATCTGCTGATCGTCATCTTCCTGGTCATGCTGGGTATGCTGGTTGCTCTGATGAATAAGGCCGGCGGCTCTGCCGCGTTCGGTCGCTGGGCAGCCAAGCGCATCAAGAATAAGGCCGGCGCCCTGTTGGCGACCTTCGCCCTCGGCGTGCTGATCTTCGTGGACGACTACTTCAACTGCCTCACCGTCGGCAGCGTGATGCGTCCCATCACCGACAAGCACAAGATCTCCCGCGAGAAGCTCGCCTACATCATCGACGCGACGGCGGCTCCCGTCTGCATCATCGCTCCGGTTTCCTCCTGGGCGGCGGCGGTCACCTCCTCGCTGGACGGCGTGGACACCTCCATCGACGGCTTCACCATGTTCCTGCAGGCGATCCCGTTCAACCTGTACGCTCTGCTCACCCTCGCGATGGTGATTATGGTCGCGGCGTTCAATCTCGACTTCGGCCCGATGCGTAAGGCGGAGGAAGCGCTGCGCGAGTATGCGGACGAAGCAGAGGAAGAAGCGGTTGAAAGCCGCGGTCGCGTCATCGATCTGGTGCTTCCGATCGTGGTGCTGATCGCCTCCTGCATCGGCGGTCTGCTGTACACCGGCGGTATGTTCACCGCCGACAGCGGCAACTATATGAACCTCGTCACCGCGTTCTCCGATTGCTCGGCCGGTCTGGGTCTGGTCATCGGCGGCTGCGTGGCGCTGGTGTTCACCTTCGTGTTCTATATGATCCGCCGCGTCATCAAGCTCAACTCCTTCACCGAGTGCCTGCCGCAGGGCTTCAAGGCGATGGTGCCTGCCATCATCATCCTGACCTTCGCGTGGACGCTGAAGGGCTTTGTGGACAGTCTGGGCGCTTCCACCTTCCTCGGCACCATCCTCACCGCCGACGTGGTCAACACCTTTGGCTTCGTCATTCCGGCCATCCTGTTCCTGCTGGCGCTGGGCATCGCGTTAGCGACCGGCACCTCCTGGGGCACCATGGGCATCCTGCTTCCCATCGTGGCGGTGCTGCCGTTTGCCTCCTCCGGCAACTCGGCGCTGCTGATTATGTCCATCTCCGCCTGCATGGCCGGTGCGGTCTGCGGCGACCATTGCTCCCCCATCTCGGATACCACCATCATGTCCTCGGCCGGTGCGCAGTGCGATCACATCGCCCACGTCAGCACCCAGATGCCGTACGCGATGCTGGTGGCCGGTGTTTCCTTCTTCGGCTACATCCTCTGCGGCGCGCTGCAGGGTGTGCTGGGCATCTGGACGGCGGCTGTGGCGCTGCCCGTCTGCCTGGCGGCGCTGATCGGCGTTCTGCTGTTCCTCAGCAAAAAGAGCAAGAAGGCGTAACCAAATCATCTCCCCTCTCCCGTCACGTTTGTGACGGGAGATTTTTTTCCAAAAAATTCATAAAAAAGCAATTGCTCTTCTTTCTTCGCCGCTTGCCTTTTTCTGAAATATATGGTATAGTAAATCAGTTATAAAATTTTTGTGAGGAGGTGCGTCTATGTCCACGGTCATCGCCGCAATTGCCACACCGCCTGCCGCGGCAGGAATCGGTGTGATCCGTCTGTCGGGTGACGGCGCCATCGCGGTGGCGGACAAGGTATTCCGTCCGCTCGGCAAGGGCAAGACGCTCGGCGGACTGGACGGTTATTCCGCCCTCTACGGTCACGCCTACGACCGTGACGGCGATATCGACGACTGCGTCGCGTTGGTGTTCCGCGCTCCGCACAGTTATACCGGCGAAGACGTTGTGGAGCTCAGCTGCCACGGCGGTCTGTACCTGCTCAAACGCGTTCTGCGCGCCACGCTGGACGCAGGGGCGGTCCCTGCCGAGGCAGGAGAATTCACCAAACGCGCTTTCTTAAACGGAAAAATGGATCTGACCGGCGCGGATGCGGTGATGGATCTCATCGGCGCCGGCGGTGCGTTGGCTGCGCGTGCCGCTTTGGCCGCGCGTGAGGGCAGCACTTATCGTCGCGCCGAAAGCATCAAGGCAAAGCTGTTGGCGGTGGCGGCGCAAAACGCCGCCTACGTGGACTATCCCGACGACGATATTCCCGAGCTCTCCCCCGAGGCGCTTGGGGAAACCTTAACCGAAGCGGAAAACGCGCTGGAAGAACTGTTGCGTACCTTTGACGCCGGTCGTCTGCTCCGCGAGGGAGTGGACACCGCCATCGTCGGCACCCCGAACGTCGGCAAATCCACCCTGATGAACCGCCTGTCCGGCAGCGAGCGCAGCATTGTCACCGCGCAGGCCGGCACCACCCGTGACGTGGTGGAGGAATCGGTTCGGGTGGGGGATTTCGTACTGCGCTTGTCCGATACCGCCGGTATCCGCGAAACGGAGGAGGAGGCCGAGGCCATCGGCATCCGCCGCGCCCGTGAGCGGATGCAGGGCGCCGCGCTGGTGTTGGCGGTATTTGACGGCTCCCGTCCGCTATCGCAAGACGACCTCTCCCTGCTGCAGGAGGTGGGCGGTCCGCACACCGTCGCCATTCTCAACAAAGCGGATCAGCCGCTGCTGGCGGATACGGAAGTCATCGCCGCACATATTTCCCATATTGTCCCCCTCTCTGCTAAAACGGGCGAGGGCGTGGGTCACCTGACCGCCGTCATTGCGGAGGTGACCGGTATGGCCGGTCTGGACGAAAACGCCGGTATTCTCACCACCGAGCGACAGCGCAACGGCGTCAGCCGCGCGTTGGAGGCGGTG
>JAFOFS010000368.1 GCA_017387165.1 Clostridia bacterium | reverse complement strand
GATCGCATCGACCGCCGCGTGGACGAAATGCTCCGCCGCGGCTTGATAGAGGAAGCCGCCCGTTTGCTGGCGGCACCGACCGCTCCGACCGCGATGCAAGCGATCGGCTACAAGGAACTGGCGCCGTATTTCAGCGGCGAACTGTCGATCGAGCAGGCGGTCGATAACCTCAAACGCGCCACTCGCCGCTACGCCAAGCGGCAACTGTCGTGGTTCCGCCGCCTGGCCGAACCGCTGTACGTGGACGATTATCCCGATGCCGCTTCGCTTCTGGAGGCAGCGCTTACCCGTATTTTGTAATTTTTCGAGCAAGGAGGAATGCCGATATGAATCCCGTGATCAAACGCGTCATCTCGCTGGTGGCGGCTCTGTTTTTGCTGGCGTACGTCGGCTATCAGGCGTATCTGATGTTTTATTCTTCCGTGGAACTCGAAACGGTGCAAAGCCATACCGTGTTTGAAACGCTGGATGTGACCGGCGTTGCCATTCGCGACGAAAAGCTCATCAGCGAAGCAACCGACGGTTACGTTTACTACGAAATCACCAACGGCGACCGCGTCGCCAAAGGCGGTACCATTGCCAAGGTCTATTCCTCCGAAGCGGTCGCCCTGGCGCAGCAGCAGATCCGTCAGCTGGACGAGGAGATTCGCTCGCTGGAGGCTCTGCAGCTGCAGAGCAGCGCCGGTCGTACCGACCTGCAATCCATCAACAAACAGGTGGATGCACTGCAAAAGGAAATACTGCTCCACGTCCGCACCGGTCGGATGACCGAGGCCGCTGTTTGCCGCTCCGAGCTGCAGCAGCTGCTCAACCGCAAACAACTGGTCATTGATAAGATGACCGATTTTTCTCCGCGTCTGACGACCTTGAAGAGCAAACGCGCCTCTTTGGAATCGCTGATAGAAGCAAACCGCAAACACATCGCTTCTCCGGCCGCAGGTTATTTCGTTTCTGAAGCGGACGGCTACGAATCGGCCATCTCATACGCCGACGTGGCCAATACCACCGTGTCGCAGCTGAGCAACCTGCTGTCGGGTGGGGTCAGCCCTTCGGTGACCGCCCCCAACTGCATCGGCAAGGTGGTCGGTGACTACGTCTGGTACCTCGCCGGTATTGTGCCGCAGGAAAAGCTGTCGCTCATCAGCCAGGGACAGAGCTTCCAGATCCGCCTTCCGTTCGTTACCGACGAGCAGATTCCGGTGAAGGTCTTCAAGGTGAACACCGATCCCCGTACGGGACAGGCGGTCGTGGTGCTGGAATGCTCGTATATGTCGGAGGAGCTGTCCTCCGTTCGCTTTGCAGAGGTACGCATTCTCCTGAAAGAATACACGGGTCTGTACGTCCCCGACCGCGCCTTGCACTTTGGCAAGAATAACGAGTCGGGCGTGTACGTTCGTGTCGGCAACGTCCTGTCCTTCCGCAACATTCGCGTGTTGTATTACGACGAAACGGGACACTATTCCATCTGCGAAGCGCCGACGGAGGAGGACCGCGACTACCTGCGCCTGTACGACGATATGGTCGTGGAGGGGAAAGGATTGTACGATGGAAAAGTGGTTCGCTGACGATATTCGGGAAAACCTCTGCCGCATTGAGGAATCTATTGCGGAAGCCTGTGTTCGGGCAGGTCGCCGCCGCGACGAGGTGACGCTGGTGGGTGTGACCAAGACGGTGGACGCGGAGCGGGTCAACGCTGCGCTGGCGGCCGGTCTGACCCATATCGGTGAAAACTACGTGCAGGAGCTGCTGGCGAAGAAGCCGCTGCTGAATTTGGACGGCGTTTCGCTGGAACTGATCGGTCACCTGCAGACCAACAAGGTTAAGCAGGTACTGCCGCAGGTGGATCGCATCCAATCGGTGGACAGCCTCCGCCTTGCCTCCGCCATTTCCAAAGCGGCGGTCAACGTAGGCAAGACCGCGTCGGTGCTGGTGGAAGTCAACATCGGGGAAGAGGAGAGCAAGACCGGCTTGCCGAAGGAGCAACTCTTCGACCTGCTGGCGCAGATGTCCGAAATGCCGGCTCTTTCGGTGGAGGGACTGATGTGCATTCCGCCGTTTTACGAAAAATCCGAACAAAGACGCAAGGTTTTTTCGGAAATGTATCAGATGTTTCTTGACATTAGAGACAAAAAGTTGGATAATGTAAATATGCATACACTCTCGATGGGAATGTCTGCCGATGTCACGGAGGCGATCCTGGAGGGAAGTACGATGGTTCGGGTGGGAACGGCCCTGTTCGGCGCCCGCAACTACGCAAAATAAGGTTACTCAATCACTTAAAATACAGGAGGAAAAACACATGGGATTCTTGGACAAAATGGCCGGCATTTTCGGTGAGCCGAAGGACGAGTACGAGGAGGATTACGTGGAGGAGGGCGGCTCCGAAGAGCTGGAAGCCCCCGCGAGCGTCGTGCCGACCGATACCGCGAAACGCGGCAACAAGGTGTTGAATATCAATGCGACCGCGCAGCTGCAGGTCGTGCTGGTCAAGCCGGAGCGCTTTGACGATGCGTCCGCCGTTGCGGATCATCTGAACGCCAAGCGCACCGTCGTGCTGAATCTGGAATCGGCGAATAAGGACGTGTCCCGCCGCATTCTCGACTTCCTCAGCGGTGTGGCGTATGCCAACGACGGTCAGATCAAAAAGGTTGCCAACTGCACCTTTATCATCACTCCGTACAACGTCGGCGTGATGGGCGATCTGCTCGACGAGCTGGAGAATAATGGCTTCTATTTCTGAGAACGACGAGCATCTTCTCCGCGCACGCGTGGCGGATGCGGAAAAGCTCTCGGATAAGACCGGAACGCCGCGTTTTGTCGGCTTTCTGGACGAACGCGAACGGGCGCTTTGCGCCTCGTGGCTACGCAGCGCCTCCGACCGCACCGTGTTTTACGGCGGTCACGAGGACGCCGAACGCACCATGCTCGGCGTTTTCCCGACAGGGGAGGAACCGATCGGGGAATGGGCGCCGCTTTCGGCGCTGGCGTTTTTCTACCGCAAGGAGAAAACGCTGTCCCACCGCGACTTTCTCGGCACGCTGATGGCGGCCGGCGTCAAACGCTCGTCGGTCGGTGACATTTTGTGCGGAGAAGGATTTTCGGTGGCGTTCGTACATACCGATATTCTGCCCTTCCTGCTGACCGAGATCGATCGCATCGGAGGAGAGGGCGTCCGCCTGCAGGCGGACTACGACGGCCCCTTGCCGCAAGCGCACGCTTTTGCCGAGGTGAGCGACACGGTCGCATCGCCGCGTTTGGATTGCGTGGTGGCGGCGCTCGGTCGCTGCTCCCGTGGGGATGCCGCCGAGGCGATCCGCGTCGGTCGCGTCACCCTCAATTTTCTGCCGTGTGAAACGGTCAGCGCCACCGTCAAAAGCGGTGACGTGCTGTCGGTGCGCGGTGTCGGCAAATTCCGCATCAGCGAGATCGACAGCCTGACGCGAAAAGGTCGACTGGTTTTAAAAGCACTAAAATATACTTAATTTAGGAGGAAACCCCTATGTTTACACCCGAAGAGATCCGTCACGTTACCTTCACCCAGCTCGGTCGCAACAAGTACAGCGCCGACGAGGTGGATGATTTTGTGGACGGTTGCGCCGATACAGTCGATCGCCTGGTTCGCGAAAAACGCGCGCTGGAGCAGGAAAAGGCCGAAATGGCGGGTAAAATGGAGTTGCTTGCCAACAAGATCGTGGAGTATCGCCAGCGTGAGGAAAGCATCAGCGAAGCGCTGCTTCGTGCACAGCAGGCAGGCAGCACCATCGTGCGTGAGGCCAACCAAAAGGCGGAGCTGATTTTGAGCGATGCCAAGATCAAGGCGGAGAATATGCGCGAGGCGGCTCTCCGCAACATCAAGGAAGAGGAAGAACAGCTGGCGGCGATCAAGCAGACGGTTTCGGACTTCAAGGCGTCGCTGCTGGATATGTATCGCGACCACCTGCGCCAGATCGACCTGCTCCCCGAGGAGGAACCGGCGGAGGAAGAGGTGACCGAAGAGGTCGCTGAAGAAGCGGCG
>JAFOFS010000367.1 GCA_017387165.1 Clostridia bacterium | reverse complement strand
TACTGCACCCGCGTAGGCGAGGGCCCGTTCCCGACGGAGCAGCTCAACGAGATTGGCGATAAAATCCGCGATGCCGGTCATGCCTCGAGATGTTCGAAAGCATGAAGGAACAGACCCTCAAGATCACCAAGATCGTTGCCGACGACCTCAAGTCGAAAGGTCTCGACCTGTGGGATATCAAGTTTGAGTTCGGCTACAACAACGACGAGGTTATCCTCATCGACGAAATCGCCTCGGGCAATATGCGCGTCTACAAGGACGGCGTGATTGTTCCCCCGACCGAACTGACCAAGCTCATCCTCGGTAAATAAGAAAACGCAAAAACACCCTCGTTCAAACGAACGAGGGTGTTTTTTGGTGCTCTCGAGGGGGGTCGAACCCCTACTCCGTGAAGAACCGGATCCTAAATCCGGCGCGTCTGCCAATTCCGCCACGAGAGCGTATGAACCCGCCGATCAAGCGATCGGCGGGTGTGTTTTTTGTTTTAGCGGAAAGCCGCCATACTCTGCTCCAGCAGAGCCAGTTTTTCTTCCAGGCGAGCAGCCTGTTCACGGGCGCCGGCCACAACCGCCGCAGGCGCCTTGTCCGCAAACGACGGGTTATTCAAGCGGGACAGCACACCGTCCAGCTGCTTTTGCACGTTGGCAGCCTCACGAGTCAGGCGAGCCAGCTCGGCCTCCTTATCCACCAGTTCCGCCAGCGGAATCTTGATGGTCGCGTCGGGGGTGACGATATTGACCGTACCCTCAAGGTCAAACGCTTTGCCGACCTTGACATCCGAAGCGGAAGCCAGGCGCAGCATAAAGGCGGCGCCGTCGGTAAAGGTCTTTTCAAACGCCGTTTCGATATACACCTCCGCCTTACGGGACGGCGGCACGTTCATCTCGGCACGGCGGTTACGAATGGCGCGGATTGCCTCCATCAGGCGTTCCATTTCCTTTTCCTCGGCCGGGAAGTTCAGCGCCTCGTCGTAGGTCGGCCACGAGGTCATCATCAGCGATTCGCCCTCGTGCGGCAGCGACTGCCAGATTTCCTCGGTGATAAACGGCATAAACGGGTGCAGGAGTTTGAGCATATTGGTCATCACGTACACCAGCACGCGGCGCGCATTGTCCGCATCCGCGCCCTGCAGGCGCGACTTGGTCAGCTCGATGTACCAATCGCAGAAGTCATCCCAAATGAAGTCGTACACCTTCTGCACCGCGATGCCCATCTCGAACTTGTCGAGCATATCGGTGACTTCCTTTGCCAGCGTGTTGCACTTGGAAAGGATCCATTTATCCTCGGTAGCAAGCGTTTCGGGCAGCGTCAGCGCAACCGCGCCGTCACCCAAATTCATCATAATGAAGCGCGAAGCGTTCCACAGCTTGTTGGCAAAGTTACGGGCGGATTTGACCTTTTCCTCGCTGTAGCGCATATCGTTGCCGGGGGTGGAGCCGTCCACCAGCATAAAGCGGAGGGCGTCGGCGCCGTATTCGGCAATGACCTCCAGCGGATCGATACCGTTGCCGAGCGATTTGGACATCTTGCGGCCCTGACTGTCGCGAACGATGCCGTGGACGCAAACGGTGTCAAACGGCGCTTTGCCGGTGTAGGCAAGGCCGGAGAAGATCATACGGCTGACCCAGAAGCCGATGATGTCGTAGCCGGTGACCAGCGTATTGGTCGGGTAGAAGAACTTGAGATCCTCGCTGTCCTCGTTCGGCCAGCCGAGGGTAGAGAACGGCCACAGGGCGCTGGAGAACCAGGTATCCAGCGTATCGGGATCCTGCGCCAGATGGGTGCCGCCGCACTTCGGGCAGACGGACGGAGCGTCCTTTGCCACGACGGTTTCGCCGCAGTCGTCGCAGTACCAGGCCGGAATCTGGTGACCCCACCACAGCTGACGGCTGATGCACCAGTCGCGGGTGTTGTTCATCCAGT
>JAFOFS010000366.1 GCA_017387165.1 Clostridia bacterium | reverse complement strand
GCCCTTATCAAAGCCATCGGGATGCACGAAGCAATCCTGCGGATTTTCCACACGGAAAGTGCCGCGGTAGAAATGCGGCTGACCGTCTGCAACCGTGTCACCGAAGGACAGCGGTGCCAGATCCTTCATCGGCAGGGTGTAGACCTCCCAGTTGTTCAGACCCTGACGAGGACAGTACGGGCCGGTGACAAACGCGTGATTCAGCAAGCCCTTGCGGTCGCCTCGATCCATCCACGGACCGAAATTGATGCGTCCCATATTCTCGACCAGCAAGTCGAACGTGCCGCCTTCTCCGACCCATTCGCCCTCCAGCCAATGGTTCGGATCGTTGCGGTAGATCACACCGCGATAGACACCGTTTTGGTACACGCGGACGCGGTCGGCCACACCCGAAAGCACCAGCTTGGTGGCAACCGACGGCGCCACCTGCGTACGGTACAGGATATAGCCGTAGTTCTGTCCGTAGTATTCCATACCGTGCAGGCAGGAAGACTCGTATTTCTCACCGATCGCGTCCAACTCCGCAAACAGCGGAGCGGTCTCGGTCAATTCGACACGACCGACCGACATCAGCGGCACCGACGACGGGGTGGGAAGCTCCTTACCGAGATATTCGCTCATCACCTTTTGGATAGCGAAATACTTGGGGGTGACATCGCCCCATTCGGTCAGCGGCGCGTCGTAATCGTAGCTGGTGACGTCCGGCTGATAGCCGGGACCGCCGTCGTTGGCGCCGTTGGTAAAGCCGAAATTGGTGCCGCCGTGGAACATATACAGGTTAAAGCTGCCGCCGTCCTCGAGGTGACGCTTCACCTCGTTGGCGGTATGCTCCACGCCGTAGCCGATAAACGGCTCCTCCCAGTGGGAGAACATCCCGATCCAATGCTCTGCATGGAAGAACGGGGCATCCGGCTGGCGGTTTTCCAGCGCTTCGGTATGTTCCGGCAGCAGTTGACCGTTGTCGTAGCCGAAATCCAGACCCATCAGGCAGCCGTCCGCGTGACCGCCGCTCAGGAAAAGATCGGTGTGACCGTCGGCGGTGAACAGCGGCACGTCGATGCCGTAGCTCTTCAGCAGGTCGGCGCAGGCGTTCATATAACGGGTGCTGTTGCCGAACGAGCCGTACTCATTCTCCGCCGCGAACAGGATGATCTTACCGCCGCGGGTCTGCATATGCGGCAGCAGACGGGGAATCAACTGATCGAAATAACGCTTGACGTAGGAGAGGTAATCTCCCTCGTCGGTACGGAGGCGACGGGATTCGTCTTTCAGCAGCCAAGCCGGCAGACCGCCGAGTTCCCATTCGGCGCAGATGTACGGACCGGGACGCACAATCACGTACAGTCCCAGCTCCTCCGCCAGTTCGATGAAGCGCACCACATCCAGCCGACCGGAGAAATCGAATTTGCCTTCCTCCTCCTCGTGCAGGTTCCATGCGCAATAGGTCTCCACCGTGTTCAGACCGCACTGCTTCAGTTTGAGCAGCAGATCCGGCCATTTCTCGGGCAGGCTGCGGAAATAATGGATGGCGCCGCTGTGAATTTTAGTCGGTACACCATCAATATAAAATTCTTTATTTTCCCAAGTAACCATTCTTTATACCTCCATAAACTGTAATTCTTCCATCACGCGGTCAGCCGCCCACAACGCCGCTCCGATGGCGGCAGAGTCCGGACCGGTATCCGACATACAGAGCTTGACCGAGCTGTCGTACGCATTTTCACGAAGCAGCGCCGTCAACGTTTCCATATACAGGTCGGCGTACTGCTGCAATTCACCGTACAAAATCACGTATTCGGGGTTAAACAAATTCACCAGATTGATGAGTGCCATACCGATACCCACCGTCAGCTTATGGAAGATCTGCAACCCGACAGGGTCGTTGTTGCGTGCCAGTTCCGCCAGCTGTTCGTAGTTGATTGGTCGCTCTTCCCCACATACCTCGGCGTACAGAGATTTGAGCCCTTCTTCCGGCATCAGCCAATCCAGATAGGTAAAACCCGAGGGACCGTCGTACGGGATGATCATCCGTCCGATCTCGCCTGCGCAGCCGTGCACGCCGGTACAAAGGCGGTTGT
>JAFOFS010000365.1 GCA_017387165.1 Clostridia bacterium | reverse complement strand
GTAGTAACAGAAAACGGTCGCACTCTGGATCTTACCGTCTGCTCCACCCTTGTGATCAAACTTGGGATTGATTGCATAGTAGACGGACCCACTTTGAGACACCAACCCGGACTGCTGATTCATCACATCTTTTCGGCTAAATTCCTTGATCGGCATCGGTCGGCGCGTCGTTTTTGTGTAATTCACAATATCGATCGGCGACTTAACAACGACGCTGTGAACATTGGAAGTTACCGCGCCGGAATACCACGGGAACGGTGCATCACAAATGATACGACCACCCTTAGCCGCCGTAAACGTGCAGCCCGGGATTTCTTCTTTGGTGGACAGCTCCTTGAACGGATTCCACAAATACTTAAACGTATTGTACTGTTCAAGCGGATACGGTGTCAGTTTCAGCGTGTGACCCGCCATCGTGGTACCGCCACCGCCGGCATACGACAACCGACCGACATACACCGCCACGCCCTTGGCAAACCGCGCTTTGGTGAAATAGCGGATGATGTAAGCGATGATCGCCGCGACGAAAAGGATCTCCAAAATCAGCGGCAGATACACACAACCGATCAAATACCCGACCGTCGCGCCCGTTACGGGAAGCTTCAAAATCGCATCGCCGTACTCATGTACGAGCTGCACTTCCACATCCTTGCCCGGCAGCGAGAAGTAGTGATACCAGTTGAAGAACCAGCGACCGAAGGTCACCTTGTACTCGTTCTCATCTTACGGCACGATGGTGATGGTGCCGTCATTTTCCACGGTGACATTCGTTTTCAGATGCTTGTACACGCCGTCCTTGTTGAGGTTGATCGCGCGGATCTTCCCTTCTACCATCGACTTGTCCAGCTTTTTGCCGTCCTTCGTCACGTAGAACGAAACGCCCGCCGCGTTGCCGTAAAACTCGTTCTTGCGGACCGAGCCGTTCACCGGCAACGTCAACACGTTGTAGTTGGCGATAAACACGCGGTACGTCTGCTTGGCGACGACGTCACCCGTTTTCACGGGAAGCGTGCACGTCACTTCGACATCATAGAATTCCTCGGCGCTCTTGGCGGCGGATTTCGGCGTCACTTCGATGACACCGTCGTTTCGCACGACCATCGTGCCGCTGTTGCCCTTGCTGCTGTCCGAAAATTCGATTTTCGGGTTCAGCGCTTCGACCGCCGCTTTGTCGGTCATCTTAACGCCGTCAGCCGACACGGTAAAGGTCAGGGTCATATCTTGGTTTGAAGCAATGCCATCGTACTTGATGCTCTGCTTGTCACCGCCGAAGCCGGGTTCGATCGAGTACACGATCGCCCGATCGGCAGGCGTAAATTCCGCCGTGTAAGTAATGGGATTGAAGCCCGTGATCGTCACCGCCGCTTCAATCTTGGTCGGCTTCTTTTTGAGCTCGTAATCCTTCAGCTCCATGACCTTGCCGTCACTTTTTTTGACGACCTTGCCATCCTCGCTGATAGCGATCGTATACGTCGTGCCGGGCGGGAGCAGATCGGAGGAGATCTCGTTATCCGTGCCCATCTCGTAGATTTTCGCGGAAATGCTGACCTTATCGCCCTCATGCGTGTTTTGCAACTCGGACTTGTCGGTGATCTCCTTGCCGTTGACCGTGATCTTCACGCGCATTTCCAGCGCGGGCTCCATCATCACGACAACGTCCTGCGTGCTGACAGGCTTATCGAAGCAGATGTTGTACGTTCCTTCCTCGATGACCTGTTGCGAATTACCGATGAGGAACGCACCACCCGTCAGATCGCTTTGCTCCTGACGGCTGAGCGAGGCGCTCCGTCCGATGGGAACGCTCGAACCGCTGCTGTGTGTCACCTGCGAGATGACCGCATCCGTTTTCTGCGACAG
>JAFOFS010000001.1 GCA_017387165.1 Clostridia bacterium | reverse complement strand
GGTCTGCACCGTGCCGTCGGCAGAAACGCCGAAAGCGGTCGCTACGTACGGTTGACCGAGCTGTTCAAGCGTCGGAACGGACGTATCGTAAAACCAGTCGGCAATCGGTGTGCCGTCGGGGAAAAATTCGTTCGGATGCATCGCAATACCTCCTTTTGTTTCTGCTCAAATTGTAGGGGAATTTTCGCTAAAAGTCAAGCGTTTTGCGAATTTTCAGTCCACTCTGATCGTCAAAGCCAAGGCACCGCCCTGCCTTTGCTGCGCGGCGATGTTTCCCATCGGCGATGCGTGCAAGGTGGTTGCAGATAAATCGGCGCAAGATTGGCGATTTTGACCATTGACATTCCGGAAAAAGTATGGGATAATACAGACAAATCAAACAGCGTTTGCAGAACTGACGGATTTCGCGGAGCACCGCGGTGGACTGCAAGCGGAACAAAGCCGACCGTCTGGGCAAAGCTGTTTTCCAAAACAGTTTTGCCCTTTTTTATTTGGAAGTGGAGGTTACTATGACGCACGAAAACTGGAATGGATTTAAGACCGGCGTATGGCAGGATGAAATCAACGTCCGCGATTTCATTCAGACCAACTATACCCCCTACGAGGGTGACGCCGCCTTTTTGGCGGATGCGACGCCGCGTACGCAAGCGCTGATGAAGAAGATCCAGGGGCTTTTCGCGCTGGAGCGACAGTTCGGCGGTGTGCTGGATATCGACACCGCGACCGTATCGTCGCTGACCAGCTTCTCCCCCGGTTATATTGACAAGGACAACGAGATCATCGTCGGTATGCAGACCAACCGTCCCTTAAAGCGCAGCGTCAACCCGTTCGGCGGTATGCGTATGGTGAAGCAGGCGTGCGAGGCGTACGGCTACAAGCTCAGCCCGAAGGTGGAGGAGGAATTCCGTTTCCGCACCACCCACAACGACGGCGTGTTCCGCGCCTATACCGACGAGATGCGCGCCGCGCGCAAATGCCACATCATCACCGGTCTGCCCGACGCTTACGGTCGCGGTCGCATCATCGGTGACTACCGCCGCGTGGCGTTGTACGGCATCGACAAGCTGATCGAGGAAAAGAGCAAGGATAAGAAAAAACTGGCGGAAAAGGCGTTTAACACCGAGGAAATCCGCTTGGACGAGGAATTGTATCAGCAGATCGCGTTCCTCGGTTATATGAAAGAGATGGCCGCGATGTACGGCTTTGATATCGGCAGACCGGCCAAGGACACGCGCGAGGCGATCCAGTGGACCTATTTCGGGTATCTGGCCGCCATTAAGGAGCAAAACGGCGCGGCGATGTCCCTCGGTCGCGTCAGCACCTTCTTCGATATTTATATGGAGCGTGATATCGCCGACGGCACCCTCACCGAGGAAGGCGCGCAGGAGTTGATGGACGATTTCGTGATGAAGCTCCGCATTGCGCGGCATCTGCGTACGCCCGAGTACAACGAGCTGTTCGGCGGCGATCCGATGTGGATCACCGAGGCGGTCGGCGGTATGGGCGAGGATGGACGGACGCTGGTCACCAAAAACAGTTTCCGCATGCTGCACACGCTGTATACGCTCGGTTCTTCCCCCGAACCGAACCTGACGGTGCTGTGGTCGGCACAGCTGCCCGAAAATTTCAAGAAATACTGCGCTAAGGTATCCGCCGATACCGATTCCATCCAGTACGAGAATGACGACCTAATGCGGCCCTTGCACGGCGACGATTATGCCATCGCCTGCTGTGTGTCCGCTATGACCATCGGCAAGCAGATGCAGTTCTTCGGCGCCCGTTGCAATCTCGCGAAGCTGCTGCTGATCGCCATCAACGGCGGCTACGACACCACCAGCGGTATGCACATCGGTCCGCAGATGGCGGTGATGGACGGGGATAAGCTGGATTATGACGAAGTGATGGCAAGACTGGACGTGTATATGCCGTGGCTGTGTCATCTGTACGTCAATACGATGAATATCATCCACTATATGCACGACAAGTACGCCTACGAAAAGAGCCAGATGGCGCTGCACGACACCTACGTTGACCGACTGATGGCGTTCGGTGTCGCGGGTCTGTCGGTGGTGGCCGATTCGCTCAGCGCCATCAAATACGCGCAGGTAACGCCGGTCAAGGACTCCAAGGGCTTTATCGTGGATTTCAACACCGAGGGAGATTTCCCGAAATTCGGCAACGACGACGACCGCGTCGATCTGATTGCCAAGGAAATGACCCATCGTATGATCGTTGAACTGCGTAAGACCCCCACCTACCGCAAGGCGATCCACACGCTGTCGGTGCTGACCATTACCTCCAACGTGATGTACGGCAAAAACACCGGTGCGACCCCCGACGGACGCCGCGCTTCCGCGCCGTTTGCGCCGGGCGCCAATCCGATGCACAACCGCGAGGAAAACGGTGCGTTGGCATCCCTCAACTCGGTTGCCAAATTGAGCTTTGACGATTGCCGCGACGGCATCTCCAACACCTTCACCATCACCCCCGAGGCGCTGGGCAGAACCGAAAACGAGCGTGTGGATAATCTCGTTCATATTTTGGACGGTTACTTCGCCAAAGGCGCGCATCACATCAACGTCAACGTCTTAAACCGCGAAACCCTTTTGAAAGCCTACGAAAATCCCGAAGCCTATCCCAACCTGACCATTCGCGTATCCGGCTATGCCGTCAACTTCAACAAGCTCTCTCGCGAGCAGCAGCGTGAAGTCATCAGCCGTACGTTCCACGAAGCGGTATGAAAAGCGGCAGAATCGGACGGGTACATTCCCTCCAAAGTATGGGGACGTTAGACGGTCCCGGCGTACGGTTCGTGGTGTTTCTGCAGGGGTGTCCTCTGCGGTGCAAGTGCTGCCACAACCCCGATACGTGGGACGTGAGCGGCGGAACACTGTATTCCGCTGAGGAACTGGTCTGCCGCGCCGTGCGTTTCAAGGAATATTTCGGTGAGGACGGCGGCATAACCGTTTCGGGAGGCGAGCCGCTGCTGCAAGCCGAGTTTGTCACCGATCTGTTTGAGCGGTGCCACCGCGAAGGACTGAATACTTGTCTGGACACCTCGGGTTATCTGTTGAACGACAGCATCAAGACGCTGCTGCAGGTGACCGATCGGGTGTTGCTCGACCTCAAGTACACCACCGACGCGGATTACCGCGAAAACGTCGGATGCGGATTGGATGCGCCACTCGCCTTTTTGGCGTATTTGGCGACGCAAAACATCCCCACCACCATACGGCAGGTCATCATTCCGACCAAAAACGACAGCGAAGCGCAGGTGACGGCCCTGCGCCAGATCGCCGCCACGCACCAAAACGTGGATAAGATCGAGTTGCTGCCATTTCGGAAGATCTGCCAGGTCAAGTACGACGCAATGGCGATGCCTTTCCCCTTTGCTCATCTCCCCGAGCCGAGCAAGGAACAAATGGCGCAGTTGGAAAAAATCCTCAAATGAAGCAATCGGCTCTCGCCATAACGCGAGAGCCGATTTTGCTTTATTGGTTTCCGATATGCCACAATCGGGAGCGAACAAGACAACGCGCAGCGAAAATTCTCCGCAAAGAATTTATGGTGACAATGTCTTTTTCTGTGTCCAAAGAGAAGAGTGAAAAAGTAAAATCGACAAGTTTCTATCGAAACTTGTCGATTTCTGTTTATGAGCTATGAAAAAGATATTTTGCTGTTTTTGCGCATGAATTCAAACTCTTACATAACCGTTCGTTTTTAGTGAAATCGTTCGCTTACGCTCACGGTGAAATAATTTACTCCGTAAATTGTGAAATTTGATGCTATCGCATCAAGTGAAATTAAATCCACCCACTCGCCGTCGAGGCGGATTT
>JAFOFS010000364.1 GCA_017387165.1 Clostridia bacterium | reverse complement strand
TGGGGGCCGTTGCTTCCAATTTCGCAAAAGGCTTTTCCGCCAAACGGATGAGCGGTCTGACCGACACGCATCGCAAAGCCTATTTTTTCACCTTTCTGCGGATGTCGCTCTGTCTGCTCATCGCCACCGCGATTTTGGCGGTGCAGGGGCAGCTGTCCACGCTGGCGGTCACGCCGCTCACGCTGGGAATCGCGTTGCTGTCCGGCTGCGGTCAGGCCGTCGAGTCCATCACCTGGCTGCTGTTGGCACGTAAGGACACGCTGCTGCTGATCGAGATATTCGTCATGCTCGGCGTGTTCGTCACCGTCTTTTTGAGCTGGGGGGTACTCGGTGAGGTACCGACCCTCCTGCAACTCGGCGGTCTGGTGCTGCTGCTCATTGCCTCGCTGGTGATGTGCTCCTACAACTCCCGCATCAAAGCCAAGCTGACCCCGTCGGCGCTGCTGTTGCTGTGCGTGTGCGGTTTGACCGCCGGTTTGACCGATTTCGCGCAAAAATGGTTTGCGATTCGGTGTGCCGATACCTCTCGCTCGGTGTTTAACTTCTACACCTTTGCGGCCTGCTCGGTCCTCGTCGGGCTCTTCACCCTTGCCTCCCTGCGGCGAAAGGATCGTCCGATCCGCTCGTTCCAAGCGCTCCGACCGGTCGCCAAACGGCTGGCCCTTTATATCGGCGTGATGGCGGTCGGTCTGTACACCTACATCTTCTGCAAAACAGCGGCGGCCTCCTATCTTTCGGCCGTGCAGCTGTATCCGCTGTTTCAGGGCTTCACACTGCTCAACACCTGCATCATGGCGACACTCTTTAAGGAAAAAGTGACCGTCCGCGCCATTCTCGGTCTGCTGATCGCCTTTGTCGGTCTGCTGCTGATCAATCTGTAATCCAAACAAAAAAACTCCCGATGAACCTTCATCGGGAGTTTTTTTCAGCAGTTACAGCCGTGGTCGCGTGGGAAAAATTCCTCCACCGGGAAGGACAGCCGCGAGAATGCTTCGCAGGCACTTTCGCCGTAGCCGGCAGGTGTGCATTCCTTGCACGGCATACAATAATCGTATACCGGCACCAGCATCTGCATATGACGGATCAGCTGCACGATACTGAACACGCCGACGCTGATCAGCAGCGACTGACCGTCCTTGGTCGGCTGGCACAGACCACCGCAGCAGCACAGGCAGCATTCCGGCACCGTGCAGGGCTTGCAGACGCAGTTGTCTGCCAGACGGGCGCCGAGCAGCACCGGCTCTGCCACCTGCACGCAGCATTTCGGCATACTCTTGCTCTCGCGCGAGTCGCTTTCCTCGCAGAAGTTTTCCTTGACCTCACTGCAGAAGGTACGGATATTGCCCTCACTGCCGTACAAAATGACCTTTTTCGGCACGGTGGCAATACCGCGCACCGCCGACGACGGCTGACCGCGTCCGCAGCAAAGCTCCACCGTCACCTCAAAGCAATAGGTCAGGTCACAGGAGTAGTATCCCCGATTGAAGGGAAGACTCTCCATTTCGACGTTGACGGTCAGCACGTCGATCTTACGCACCCGTGCGCTGGTCGCGGCGTCAATCAGCTGCTGATCCCGCTCGTTGAAATACACGCGCAGGTCCTCGAAGCAGTCCTTATCCGCGCAGCTGTCGAACACCCGACCGGCGTCGATGCAGACGGCATCCTGACACATACCGTCTCGTTTATCTGCCATTTCCAACTCCCCCATTCCGGGCGTTCGCCCTCGTAAGTAAGCCTGCCGCACCCTGTCGGCAGTTGCTTCAATGCCATCTTATGCGGCAGCGAAGCAGGTGGTGAAACACCGACTTTTGATTTTTTTGAAATTCCCCCTTGACAACCGCCGCCGTTCGGCGTATGCTATAAGTGTACTATTTCAATTAGTACAGTTTGGAGGTGCGCTATGTTCCAACTCGACTACAAAAGCGGAGTGTCGATCTGCGATCAGATCGTCAGCAGCGTCATACGCCTAAAGGCCATGGGCGTGTTGCCGGCAGGCAGTCAGCTGCCGTCGGTGCGGGCGTTGGCTCTGCAGTTGTCTGTCAATCCCAACACCATCCAGAAGGCGTATACCATTCTGGAAAGCAAGGGAATCCTCTGTTCGGTCAAGGGAAAAGGCTCGTTCCTTTCGGACGACGTCGCCGCCGAGGAGGCGGTACGCCAAAAGGCGCAAGAGAATTTCCTGCAGGCGATCCGCAGCGCCCGAGAACTCGGGCTGACCGACGAGGAATTGATCCATCTTATCAAAGGAGTTGAGTAAAGGATGATCAAAGCAATCGGCTTAACCAAAACGTTTGAAAAGAAAACCGCGTTGGACGCGGTGAATTTTGAGATCGAAAACGGCTGTATCTACGGCTTGATCGGCTCCAACGGATCGGGAAAATCCACTCTTATGCGTATCATCGCAGGGGTGTATATGCCGGACGGCGGCGCGTTGCTCATTGACGGTGCGCCGGTATTCAACGATCCCGAGCGCAAAGCGCAGGTTGCGTTTTTGGGGGATACTCCCCATTTTCTGTCGCAGAGCAATCTGAAAGAAATGGCGGCATTTTACCGCAAGATGTACACCTCGTTTGACGAGTCGGTGTATCGGCGGTTGCTCGCCGCTTTCCCGTTGGATGAAACGGCGCGTATTGCCACCATGTCCAAGGGTATGCAGCGGCAAGCGGCGCTGATTCTGGCGGTGGCGACCTGCCCGAAATACCTGCTGCTGGACGAAGCGTTCGACGGGTTGGACGTGGTGATGCGGCAGGTACTGAAAAACATCCTCATCGAAGGGATGGAAGAACGCGGTATGACCACCGTCATCGCCTCCCACAACATCCGCGAGCTGGAGGATCTGTGCGATCACGTCTGTCTGCTGCATAACGGCGAGCTGAAATTCAACGACACGACCGACCGCCTGAAGGGCAAACTGCACAAGGTGCAGGTCGCGTTTGCGGAAATGCCGCCGCCCGAGGCGTTTGCCGACCTGGACGTTCTGAAGTGCGAACGGACGGGCATGCTGCTGCAGATGGTGGTACGCGGCTACAGGGACGAGATCATGGCTATCTGCAACCGCTTGTCGCCGCTGTTTGCGGAATGTATTGAGCCGAGTCTTGAGGAGCTGTTTATCTACGAATTGGAGGTGGCGGGATATGACGCGAAAAGTCTTACCGAATGATTGGCTGACGGCGATCAAGCTGTGGCTGTTCTCCTGCAAGAAAAATCTGTCCACCGCCGGGCTGGTCACCGCCTGTCTGTCGCTGCTCTGCCCCGGTCTGCTCATTACCGAGTGGCTGGATACGCTGCACAATTACAACTTTGTTTACGATGGCAACGACGACGCGATGTCGCTGATGATCGCGGCGGCCATCTTCTCCTGCGCGTTGGCGCTGCTGCTTGCCTGCTTCAATTTTTCCTATCTGTACAAGAAAAGCGCCGGCGATCTGTTCCATGCCCTGCCGCTCACCCGCACGCAGCTGCTGCTTTCCCGCTATGCGGCGTGCGTCGTGCCGGCGCTGCTGCCGGCGGCGGTCAACTATCTCACCCTGTTCCTGTTCGCATTTGACAAAAAGCTGGAGTTGGATCTGTCCATGGTTGCCTGCGGTCTGGCGCTGACCGTCGCCATTGTGCTGTGCGTCACCGCCTTTGCGATGATCTTTATGGTCTGCTGCGGCAACGTATTCAGCGCTCTCGCGTCCTTCGGCGCGATCAATCTGGGCGCCGTCGCGGTGCTGTTTATCGTAGACCGCCTGTGTGACGAGTTTTTGTACGGTTACGTGTCCCAAATGGACAACGCCTATCCTTACTGCTCCCCCGTGTTGTACGCCGGCACGCGGTTTATGCTGTTGGACGAAACGCACGGTTGGAAATTGTGGCTGCACATCGGCATTCTGCTGGTGTTGGCGATCGGGTTTTTGGCGCTGTCCTGCCTGCTGTACAATCGCCGCAAGAGCGAAAAAGCGGGCTTGGCGTTTGCGCTTCGCTGGATGCGGTATCCCGTTATGGGAATGACCGCCTTCGTCGGCTGCTACCTCATCGGTCTGCTGTTTGATACGCAGCACGGCTTCTTGTTCTTCGTCTTTGCGGCGATCGGCGCGTTGCTCATTGCGCTGGCGGTCGGGGCGATTCTCGACAAGGGCTTCAAGACCGCCAAGCGGTCGCTGGCGGTCGGCGGTGTGTCTTTTGCGCTGTTGTTCGCCACTTTCCTGTGCATCGGGCTCGACCTGTTCGGTTACATCGACCGCATTCCGGCAGTTGATGAGATCGCCTCGGTGCGCTACGACGATATGTACAGCGGCGGTATCACCTTCACCGATCCTGCCGCCATCCGACAGCTGCACAAGGTCATTCTCGATGACCACGCCCGTGAGGTGGAGCCGTCCGAAGAAAATTACAATTACTGGTATTCGGTGCAGATCACCTACACGCTGAAAAACGGCAAGACGATCGCCCGTCGGTACAACGATCACGGAGCGGCGGTGTATAAACAGATCAACGCGGTACTGCTGAGCAAGGCGTATCGGGAGGAAATCGACAAGTGGGTTGCCGCCTCGACCGACGGACCGATCTACGTCGGCTACCGTTTTGAGGACGAAACGCGCTACGATTACTTTGATCTGGAATTGAACAAAGTCGCCTCCAAGCGCTTGCTGGATCTCTACTTTGCGGAAGCGACTGTCGCCGATCTGTCGTATGAAAAAGGCGATTCCCTTATGATCAATTACTACGATAAGTATTATGACGGTTGGCATTTGTCTCTGCCCTATTCGTCCAAGACCTTCGCTGACGTACAGGCGTATCTCGACGAGCTGTTTATCGCGCAATATCCCGAAAAAGCCGCTGAATACGGCCTTATATAACAAAATGCCTCGGACGACTTATCCGAGGCATTTTTCTTATTCCTTTTCCAATCGGGCGAATTTGGCCATCAGTTTCTTTTCACCGATCTTGTCAAACG
>JAFOFS010000363.1 GCA_017387165.1 Clostridia bacterium | reverse complement strand
TTTTTAAAAACACTCCCCATTCCGATCTATCGCCAAAAGACGTTTCATCACTACATCTTGGATTTTTACTGTGCGAAAGCCAACATCGTAATTGAACTTGACGGCACGCAGCATTTTGAAGATAAAGGTGCCGTCGACGATAGAGTAAGAGATGCATACCTAAAAAAGTATGGATTGACGATATTGCGCTATTCCAATGCGGATATTCATAATCGTTTTGAATCGGTCTGTGAAGATATCTATCAACATATAGTGCCGTTTATCCCCTCATCCGACGGCTAACGCCGCCACCTTCCCCCCAAAGGGGAAGGCTTAAGGAACGATTTGCACAAAAAAACAGTCGGTCAGTTGACCGGCTGTTTTTTCGTGCTGATGATGGAGAGCAGTACCTGCGAGGGCAGGTAGAAAAACCAGGAGAGATGGAAGCCGGAAAACAAGAGGCGATACAGCAGGCTTCCCTCCGCGATCGGAAGATAGCCGCCGGCGGCAACCTGCAATCCCACCACCGTGTCGCAAAGCAGGAATAAAATCAGCGCCAGCGTGTGCAGACGGAAGCTCTTTCCTTTCGTGGCAGCGGTCAGGATATTCAGGATGAGGTTGGCGTAATACGCCAGCGACACCACCGCCAGCAGGTCGGTATTTTCCCGCAGCACCGCCACGGTCAGCGCCTCGGCCGCCACGATCAATCCCACGCGAGCGTACAGCAGCCACGGCTTGGCGCCGCGGTGCAGGTGAACGGCGTACAGCGTCTGGGTCACCAAAAAGAAGCCCATTCCGAGCAGCTGCCGCTGCGGATCACACAGCACCAGGCAGGTATCCGCCGCCACCGTAAACGCCAGACCGGCGGTCAGCAGGGGCTCTCCCCGACGGACAAACGCCAGCGAAAAGAGAAAGCACAGCACGATGGACGCATACGAGGACAGCACCCGTACCTCTCCGCCGCAAAACAGCAGCAAGAGATACAGCACCGTTTCCACCGCCACGAAAGCGGCCGTGCGAAAATCAACTTTTGTTCGGGTCATCGGTTTTCCTTTCCTTTGAAAAAGGCTTTCCCGTCGGGGAAAGCCTTTGTTCGTTTAGTTTTTATCGGTCAGAGCCTCGTACAGGCGATCACGGCAGTTGCCGTCACGGTGGAGGAAGAATTCCGCCATACGGCTGCGGTACGGCTCCTGCGGAACAAACGCATTGGCCATACATTCTTCCAAATATTTCACCAACTCTTCCGCCGTCTGCGCGAACGGGCCGAAGCCCTGCTCCAGCGGCAGGTCAAGCTCGCGGTAGTTGTGGGACACGCCTGCCACGAATTTGTCGTAATCCGGCACGAAATACACGATCGGGCAGCCGATATACACCGCATCAAACACAATGGAGGAATAGTCGGTGATCATCAGCAGATAATCGTCCATCACCGTTCCGCCGGAGGACACGGTGATGCGGTCGCTCGCAGTGGTAAACAGATGGTTGTAGCACGCAAAGATCGGGTGATTTTTGAAATCCAGATACAGGTCGTGCTTCTCCAGCAGCTCCGCCAGCTCAGGCGACTGCAGCAGCGCCGAGAATTCGCGATAAAAATCCGATTCCAGGAACACGCTTTCGATCGGCTGGCGTTTGTTATCCACCAGTTTGCCGATGAGGTTGCTGCGCCACGACGGCGAAAGCAGAATACGGTTTTTCTTCTTGCCGCTCGCATCGGGATGCATAAAGTCAAAACGCGGCATACCGCTTTGGATCAGATCGGACGGCTGATAGCCGTATTTGTTGACGAAGTTCTCCACTTCGAAATGGGAGGAGACCACCACGCGATCGACCTGACAGCGTTCTTTCGCGTACATATTCAGCAACGACGCGTGCAAAATACCGTGCTGCAGATAGATCAGCTCGTAACGGGTGGTGTTGTAGTACCACCGCATCGGCGGACCGCCGAACGGACAGATATTGGAAATGTGCGAGAAGGAGGTCAGAATCTTGTCGCAGTTGAGATACAGATACTTATGCCGACGGGAACCGAACGGCACCAGCATTTTCTGCTGCTCGGGAGTGAATTTTTCCTCAATACGGTCGCGGTCACAGTCATTCAGAATATAGTGGCGCTGAATGCCGTCTTGCTTGTCCGCGTCGTGGATAAACTGCTCGTAGGCGTTGTCAAACACACCGTCGCGATCGAGATACAGCCACGTTTCCTGCTTGAGGCGGCGTGTCGCCATGGCGCGATTGACCACAATGGTCGGTTTGATGCGAACGTAGTACAACGACTGGATAAACGCCACCCAGGCTTTGGCAAGAAAGCCGGCGCGAAGACCCTTGCGGTCGATACGGAACTCACTCTTGCGCTTGTTGTAGGTGAAGCGTTTTCCGTTCAGGAAAAAGCTGCGGGTCGGCCATCTCTGCCCGAAGCAGGTGTTGGCCATAAAGAAGAATTCCGGACGAAGCGACTTCCCCTCGGTCTGCACCTCAAACCAAAAGCGGTCGGTGGTGTTGATATCCAGTGACAGCGAAATACGCCAGAACTGCGCCGTTTTGACCCGCGCCTTGTAATAGCAGAAGGCCGATTCCTCCACCGTGATCTCACGCGTTTCCTCCCCGATATGCAGCAGCACGCGGGGCGGAACGGAGGAAAACAGAAAAGCCGGCGATTTGACAAACCCCTCCAGCATCAGACGATCGCCGATCACCTTCATACGGGTGGCCACAACCGTCATCACGTCCGATTGATAGATTTCCTCGCCTGCGGCAAACACCCGCACGCCGTCGGTGGTATCCACCGACAGGCGATGCTGACCCTTGCAGCGCAGGAAGAACAGCTTGAGATACAAATCCATCCGCGGATGACTCATAATCACATCGTCATCGCAGCGCATCAGAAGCGCGTCCAGACGCTCGACCGCACGGCCGAATTGCTCTCCCTTGTAGTGATACGGGAGCAGAATATCCGAGGAGGTCTTCCAGTTGAGGTCGTTGAGATACAACGCCTGCAAATACGGCGGGACCTGTCCCTCGTACATCCCAAACAGCTCTTCCCACAGGGCGGTCGTATCCTCAAAGAGGTAGTACGCATAGGAACGGGAACCGGTGGCCGAGCCGGGACGGCGGAGATAGAGATACTCCGGACCGTCGCAGAAGCCCAGCTTCATATAGCGGTCAAGCACCTGCAGGCAATATTTCTGATCCTCGTGATACACCAGCGAGGTATCGAACAGGACGTTGTTTCCCTTGCCGAGGTTCTTGACGCAGATATTCATCGTGGTCTGGGTAATATAGCGGTTTTCACCCTCGTTTAAGTCGTAGATGCCGGTCTTCTGCAGAATCTTGTAGCGATAATGCAGCGGATAACGATGATCCTCCCAAAACGGCACGATGCGGTAGGTGACCATATCGATCTCGTCGTAATGCTTATCGAAGAACTGCGACACCGTCTTGAGGGTGTCGGGGGTCAGCGTATCATCCGCATCCAAAAACAAGAAATACTTGCCCTCTGCGTTTTCGATACCCATATTGCGGGTGGAGGACACACCGCCGTTTTCCTTGTCGAAAAAGCGGACGTTGGCGTGCTCTTCCGCCAAACGGCGGCAGATCTCTGCGCTGTTGTCGGTGGAGCCGTCGTTGATCAGCAGCACCTCAAACTCACTTTGCGGCAGCGTCTGCGCCAGCAGCGATTGGAGGCAGCCGGGAATGTATTCCTCACAATTATATACCGGCACAATGACCGACACTTTATAAGCAAACATAAAGCACACCTCACAAACGAGAAGTTGAATTTAGTATACCACCAAAAGGGTCTTTTTGCAAGTCTTATCGGGCGTTCTTCTTGCCCTTTGCCAAAAAATAGATACCGTAAAACGCGGCGATGTACAGGAAGAATAACAGCACCACC
>JAFOFS010000362.1 GCA_017387165.1 Clostridia bacterium | reverse complement strand
GAAGGGTTACTGGGACGGCTATCGCATCGGCTTCCGTTCGGATGGTGTGTTGGTCGTTCATAATATCACCAGTTTAGTCGGCTACGAAAGCTCGGGCGCTGCTGCGTCTTCGACCATCCTCGGCGCCGTGTCTCTTTCCTCGCTTGGCATCGACCTTTCCGAAAAAGTTAAGATTACGCTCCATCTCGACTACGTTGATTTCGATAATGACGGCCAAAAGGATGACAGCCGCCTGTCGGTGAAGCTCAACGACGTGACGGCCATCGCTGCGGCCACCCTTGTGGATGCGCTTGGTGTTCTCGGCAACGGCGCGCTGTTCTATTCCGAGGGTAACGGCACGCAAACCATCAGCAACTATCGTGTGGAACTGCCGAAGCTGGCCTTGACCGATTTCGGCATCGCCTACGGCACCTACGGCAATCAGGGTTCCTCGGTGTCCGGTACGTATGCGGGAGATGTTTTCGGTAAAGAATTGACCTTCAAGGCGCTTACCAACACCACCGTCCATGCCACCGACGCGACGCAGATTTACTACGGCGCTTCGGCAAAAGGACAGTGGAACGGCTTCCAAATCCAGCTGCGCGGCAACGGTTCCATTGTGATTTTCAACCAGATTGGCGCAGCCACCACCTATACGGTTATTTATCTGGAACGCGAGTGCGGCGTAGCGCCCGGCACACCTTACACGTTGGGTCTGACGTTGACCCTGGTGGATTTTGACGGTGACGGAAGCCGCGACGACGTGCATCTTTCGGTGACGATCGACGGTGTGGAGTACAAAGGCGATACGCCTTCTTCCAACAACGCGATAAACGGATTGTATACGATGGGGAGCAGTATGTTGATCTACGGACAAGCAGGCAATACCACGACCTTCTCGGCAAGCGGCGAAGCGGTGGTGACCGACCGCATTTCGGCGTCGCTGTCTGACGGCGTGCTGACCGTTTCGGGTACCGGCACCGTTAAAGCGGAGGATCTGCAAGCGGCGGTGACCGATCCCACTGCTGTTTCCAAAGTGAAGATCGAAGCCGGTGTGACCGGAATCGACTCCGAAACCTTCGTCGGCTACACGGCGCTGACCGAAGTGCATACGCCGAATACGCTGCTGACCGTTGCGGAAGACGCTTTCGTCGGCTGTGCCTCGGGTGTGACTCTGCGCTATGTGGCAGACAAACCCTATGTGGGCGGTTTGGTCAATGCCGACGTTCATCCCTACTATTCCTTTAAGATCGTGACCATCGGTTCCTCCTATGGTGAGGATACTAATACCTATATTTATAAGCTCGCCAAGACCTACTATGCGAGCCTGGCCGGCCGCAAAGAGGGCGACAGCGCCTACGACGAGATCGTCGTTGCGGAGCTGTACACCGGCGGCGGCACGCTCGCGCAGCGCGTCCAGGCCATCAACGGCGCTCCGAACGCCTCGGCGTATTACGAAAAGTGGAACGACGCCGGCATCTCCATTCCCACCTCTCCGAGCGGTCAGTTGAGCGCCGGTTTGATGAGAATGGCGCTTCGCGACGAATATTGGGATTACGTTATGCTGATGCAGTCGGCAGCCGATTCCGCCAATGCGGCCTCCTTTACGGCCAGCACGAGCGGGAACGGCGAGGCGGATATCGACGTCGTGATCGATTTCGCTAAGCAGAACAACCGCTTCGGTGAGAATTCCAAGTATGTGTGGCTGCAGACGTGGTCGTACAACGAAAAATTGGCCAACGGCAACTATGCGGCGGCGGTGACGGCCGAAAAGAATATGCGCGCCGGTATCGCCAACGCGATGCAGACGGTGGTGCAAAGCCGTGTGGACAGCGGTGTGCTGGATGCGATTGTGCCGGCAGGCGCCGCGATCGAAAACCTCAAAACCAGCGTACTCAACCGCGAGGATCCGACCTTTGACCACCGCTCCATTTCCGCTACGAGAAAATGGAACGACGGTGTGTATTCCAACTATTTTGCCATTCAGCGCGATACCGCGCACGCCTCCTGCGGATTGGGTCGTTTTACGCTCGGTCTGACGGCGTTCTCTTACATCGCCGGCTTGACCGATCTGGAGATCGGCCGCTTGAGCCAAAGCTGCTATCCGCGCTCTCTGGCGGATTATGAGATTTCGGATAAGCTCTACAGCGAAGAAACGGCTACCGGCGGATATCTCGCCTACGATACTCTCACCGCGGAATGCGCGCTGCAGGCGTATAGCGCTGCGGTATCCGCGATCCACAATCCGTATGCCGATTCGTTGGTCTGCATGACCGGCGACATCAACAACGACGGCGCCGCCAATGCGCTGGATATCGTTCGCTACAAACGCGCCGCGGCAGGGGAGGATACCTTCCTTGATTCGCATTCGGCAGACGTCAACGTGGACGGAAATCGCGACAAGACCGACCTCGGTATTTTGCGCAAAGAACTTCTGTAAAGCGAAAAAAGCAGGCTCAAGCGAACTTCTCACAAGGAAGTTTACTTGTGAACAAGAATTTGATCCTCAATAAACAAAGAGTAGCCCCAACAGATATTCAATAATATCTGTTGGGGCTTTATTATATTAAAAGTTATCCAAGATAAACTGTTTCAAACCCAATGTAGCTGCAAAAAACTCGCGTGCCGGAACAGGATCAACTTCATAGTCAACCAAACCGGCTCTCCGATTTTCTAAAGGATTTCGTTT
>JAFOFS010000361.1 GCA_017387165.1 Clostridia bacterium | reverse complement strand
GCCTGCGCCGATCGAGCCGTCAAAGCGCTCGATCAGACCGCGGCGGGAAGCGGTCTTGAGATCGCCTGCCATCTCGCGCAGCGAGGTGTAGAGCGGCTGGCTCATGACCGACAGATCCTTCTCGGTGACCTCAACCGTGGTGTGCTTGTTAGCACCGTTGGTGTTGAGGAACGCACGGGACAGGTTGGCGATGGTCTGACCCTTCCAGGACATGACCATGCGAGCCTCCTCGGTGACGACAGCCACGCGGTAAGCCTCCAGGTTTTCCGCGGTAGCGTATGCAATAAACTGATCAGCATCCTCGGCTGCGACGACGACTGCCATTCTCTCCTGCGACTCGGAGATGGCAAGCTCGGTGCCGTCCAGGCCGTCGTACTTCTTGCGAACAGCGTCCAAATCGATCTTCAGACCGTCAGCCAGCTCACCGATGGCGACCGATACGCCGCCTGCACCGAAGTCGTTGCAGCGCTTGATCAGACGGGTGACGTCGGGGTTGCGGAACAATCTTTGGATCTTTCTTTCCTCGGGCGCGTTACCCTTCTGAACCTCGGAGGCCATGGTGGTCAGCGACTTGAGGTTGTGGCTCTTGGAGGAGCCGGTTGCGCCGCCGATACCGTCGCGACCGGTGCGTCCGCCCAAAAGGACGATGACGTCTCCGGGTGCGGGGCACTCGCGGCGAACGTTATAAGCGGGAGCGGCAGCGACGACCGCACCGCACTCCAGTCTCTTGGCAACGTAGCCGTCATGATACAGCTCGGCAACGTGACCTGTGGCAAGACCGATCTGGTTACCGTAGGAGGAATAACCTGCGGCAGCGGTCTGACACAGCTTTCTCTGGGGCAGCTTGCCTGCCAAGGTGTCGGAAAGTGCTACCGTGGGGTCACCCGCACCCGTGACGCGCATTGCCTGGTGAACGTAGGCACGACCGGACAGCGGGTCGCGGATGCAACCGCCGATACAGGTAGCCGCGCCGCCGAAGGGCTCGATCTCGGTGGGGTGGTTGTGGGTCTCGTTCTTGAACATCAGCAGCCAATCCTGCTCCTCGCCGTTGATATCGGCCTTGACGTGGATGGAGCAAGCGTTGATCTCCTCGGACTCGTCAAGCTCGGGCAGCTCGCCTCTCTTTTTGAGCGTCTTGACGGCGATGGTGGCAATGTCCATCAGCGTCTGGGGACGAGCAGCGGCCTTTTCCTCGCCGTAGACCTCAACGCGTGCGTCGAGATAACGCTGGTAAGCCGCAGCGACAGCGGGGTCGTCGATCTTGACGTTGTCGATGTGGGTGGAGAAGGTGGTATGGCGGCAGTGGTCGGACCAGTAGGTATCGACCACGCGGATCTCGGTGATGGTGGGATCGCGCTTTTCCTCGCCGGCAAAGTAGTTCTGCAGGAACTTGAGGTCGTCGATATCCATCGCCAGACCCAGCGTATCCAGAAGCTCGGCAAGAGCTGCGTCGTCCATGGCAATGAAGCCCTCGACCGTTTTGACCGTCTCGGGGATGGCGTACTCGGATTGCAGCGTCTCGACCGTCTCAAGGCTTGCTTCGCGGCACTCGACGGGGTTGATAACGTACTTCTTGATCTTTTCCAGCTCGTCCGCGCTCAGCGTGCCTTCCAGCAAATAGACCTTAGCGGTACGGACGGTGGGACGATCGCCGCAGGAGATGATCTGAATGCACTGTGCGGCGCTGTCGGCTCTCTGGTCAAACTGACCGGGCAGGGGCTCGACGGCGAAGACGGCGGTGAAGTCACCCTGGGGGAGCTCTGAGGAAATGTCATCCAGCTGCGGCTCGGAGAAGACGGTGGTACTGCAGGAGTCGAACAGCTCTTTTGTGACGTTTTCGACGTCATAGCGATTGAGCAGGCGGACACCCGTCAGGCCGTCGATGGCGAGGAGGCCACGCAGGTCGGACAGCAGTGCCTTTGCCTCGTGGTCAAGGCCTGACTTTTTTTCAACGTAGATGCGATAAACCATAAAAGCGGATCCTTTCTTATATGAGAATGCGAAATTGATTACGGAGTGTGGTGTTTTATACGGGGTGAGGCGAGGGGAGATACAACCCGTGGTTCAGAAATCAAACTGTGGGTCGTATAAAGCATGACGGAGGGGCAGGGGATTTAGATGGTGCGAACATAGCGTTCTGATTGTAGTTGGGGTGTTGTTCATTCTTTGCATCGGCAAAGAACGAACCAAGAAACCGACTTAGGGGAGCTCCCCTAAGAACCCCCAGCTTCGCGTGTTACACGCAAAAAACGGCAAGCCATTTTTTGCTAAACACACGCGGTTGAAGCAGAATGCAGACTTTGTTTTCGCCGCTTCAAAGAAGACGGCGAAAAGATAGGGGACTTCTACGGGAAGAAAATCAAGTCTGTAGGGACAGGCGTCCTCGACTGTCCGTCCCATGGCTAACGAACGTACTCCCCGCGCTGTCATGTGGGGCCGGGGCCCCATATGGAGACTGCTGTACGTTCGGACAGAACAGAACCGTCAGAAATCTAATCTAAGATTTTCCAAAAGGTTTTGGGGGTCGAGGGGGGCTTTTCTCAAAAGCCCCCTCGCGGGTGCAGGGCAGCGCCCTGCGTTCCTCCACGCGTTTCCCTCACGCCTTCAGCGCTTTCTGACCAATATCGGAGCGGCTGTAGCCGTTTTCGAACTTAACCAGTGCGGTGTGGGCGTAGGCCTTGTCGATTGCTTCCTTGAGCGTGGGTGCGACGGCGGTGACACCGAGCACGCGACCACCGGCGGAGAGCAGCGTACCGTCCTCGGCACGCTTTGCGCCTGCCACGTAGGTGAAGGCGTCAGCGCGGTCGGCGGGCAGTTCCATCGGGAAGCCGCTTTGGTAGGAAACGGGATAACCCTTGGAAGCGACGATGACGCAGCAGGCGCTATCGTCGGAAAATTCAACGTTAATGTCGGACAGCGTGCCGTTGGCCGTCGCCTGCATGACCGTCAGAAGATCGGTCTTGAGCAAGGGCAGAACGACCTGCGTCTCGGGGTCACCGAAGCGGCAGTTGTACTCGATGACCTTGGGGCCGTTGGGCGTCAGCATCAGACCGAAGTACAGGCAGCCGCGGAAGGTGCGACCCTCGGCGTTCATGGCGTCCACGGTCGGACGGAAGATGGTCTCCATGCAGACCTTGGCGATCTCGTCGGTGTAGTAGGGGTTGGGCGCGATGGTGCCCATGCCGCCGGTGTTCAGACCGGTGTCGCCGTCGTGCGCGCGCTTGTGGTCCATAGAGGAGACCATCGGAATAAGCGTCTTGCCGTCGGTGAATGCGAGAACCGACACCTCCGGACCCGTGAGGAATTCCTCAACGACTATTCTGTTACCGCTCGCACCGAACTTTTTGTCGGTCATTATGGACCTGACGGCATCAACTGCCTCCTCGCGAGTGGTTGCAATGATAACTCCCTT